>JAQWNN010000022.1 GCA_029268555.1 Flavobacteriaceae bacterium | reverse complement strand
TCTGTTGATGCCTCATCAACTGCAATCAACCACTCATTTCTAAAGTCAGACACCTTTTGTTGCCAAGAATTTGAAGTTTTGAATAAAGTACATTTATGAATCAGCTTCTCGAGGGTTAGTTTGGCATCTCCAACTAAAGATATTGCTCTGTGTTTGACAGAATCATATGCGCAAACGTTTATCGTCAATAGTCTTGCTTCTGGATTAAAAAGTGTTCGGGACCCAGTAATAAAATCTCCAAGTCTTGTTCCTACAGCTATTATCAAATCAGCTTCCTTCAAAAGTTTATTACAGGCTGATCCCCCTGTAACTCCAACTGATCCAACATTCATTGGGTGTTCCCATGGTAAAGCTCCTTTTCCTGATTGGGTTTCTCCAACAGGTATTTGAAGTGCGCTTACAAACTTATCAAGCTCTTTAGTCGCCAATGAATAATGTACTCCTCCACCTGATATAAGAACCGGTTTTTTTGAATCTAGGATTATTTGAGTGGCAATATTCAATTCCCTTTCATCTGCTTGTGGACGGCGAAGTGTATATACCTTTTCCTCAAAAAAGCGTTCTGGAAAATCCCAAGACATTGTTTGTACATCTTGTGGCAAAGCTATAGTTACAGTTCCAGTATCAACAGGATCAGTAAGAACTCTAATTGCCTGAGGTAAAGATGTTAATAATTGTTCTGGACGAGTAATTCGATCAAAAAATCTACTTACAGGTTTAAAACAATCATTTGTAGTAAGCGTATGATCACCATAAACTTCTAATTGTTGAAGTACAGGGTCAGGTATTCGTGTAGCAAAAGTATCACCAGGTAATAAAAATAAAGGACTTCTATTTATATGAGCTAAGGCTGCAGCAGTAATAATATTTGTTGAACCAGGACCTGCCGAAGATGTACAAGCCATTACCTGTTGTCTATTTAATGTTTTTGAATATGCAATTGCCGCATGTGCCATAGATTGTTCATTTTGGCCTCTAAAGGTTGGTAGCTCTTCTTGATATTGAAATAAGGCCTCTCCAATTCCAGCCACATTCCCGTGACCAAAAATTGCCCAAATACCTGGAAATAATGGTTTAACTTCTCCTTTTATTTTTACTTTTTGGGAGATCATAAAACGAATTACTGCTTGTGCTGCAGTGAGCTTAAATACTTTTTTCTTACTCATTTTTAAATAAATTATTGTTTTCGATTACTCCACAATTGGATCATTTCAATATAATTTTCTTTAATTTTTTTAATTAAAGTATTATCATCTATTTGATTTTCAAACCACATTTTAGAAGGTTCTGAAAAAATAGTTCTTCCTACAGCAAACCCTTTTACATATTTAGAAGCACTCGTTCTTCTAAAACCATTATACAGTTTTTCTTTAGTAGCTCCTAAACCTAGGATTACTATTCCCCTGCAATAAGGATCTCTATCATCAATAATGGCATCAATTTTATTCCATTCAGATGTTGATAATGGAGGTATTTTCCACCAATCTGGTTTAATCCCAATATTATAAATTCTTTGAATGGAACGAACATAGGGATTAACACTACACTCATCGTTGTTTACAATTAATTCTAATAACATTTCATGACCGCTCTTTAGACATGCATCATAAACTTCTTTAATCTGATCTTCTTGTTCAATACGAAGAGCATAGGTGTCATCAGGATTATAAAATACGAGACATTTTACTATTTGCTCAATAGGCCAGCTGATTAATTGAGATCCTATATTACCGTGCTCAAGTCTTAAGGGCCTAGATCCAGGTATTTCAACTGGTCGAGCGATCCAAAAATCTTGACCAGTTAATTCATTTAAAACTGACTGACCATAAGTTTGATCGATAAAAACTCCTGACTTACCTCTAATATTTGGTACTTGACTAGATTCTATAAAAGCTTTTAAAATATGTTTTTTAAGCTCTTCAATCCTATTTAGTGAAGTGTTAGCCTCAATTGCCATTTCAACTAGTTGAGATCGATGGTCAAAGGCAAGTAAAAAAAGTTCTTGCCAATTACGCTCTCTTGAAGTTACTCGATGCAAATGATTTAAGTGATTGTCTAGATCTGGTCTTAAAATTTTTTTTTTCCTCGACAGGTAATAATCAATTTCTTCTCGCGAAGGCATAGCAGGTGCACAACCATGTCTAGAGACTACTAAGGCGCCACACGCATTTGCGTATTGACAACATTTCTCTAAAGTTTCATCGTTTAAATAACCTCTTAAAAATCCCGACATAAATGCATCTCCAGCTCCTAAAACATTTAGGACTTCAACCTTAACACCTTTGATAGTAATTCCTTCATCTAAATATTCAGGAATGGTATTTTCAAAAACAGAACAGCCTAAAGAACCTCTCTTACAAACTAAAATTGCATTTGAATATTTGCGTATATTATTTAATGCTTTTATAGTGTTAGTATTGCCCCCTGCTATATGAAATTCTTCTTCAGTACCAACAATTAAATCAAAATGATGAAGCACTTCTTGCAAATCTGACGTAACTCTTTCTGATTCTACATATCTAGTTTCCCCATCTCCTAAGCTTGTTAGTCCCCATAAAACAGGACGATAATCAATATCTAAAATTCTTTTCAAACTATGATTTTTTGCCATGGAAAGAGCTGTTAAAACAGCTTCTCGTGTATTTTGATGTGAAAGGTGTGTTCCTGTAATTGCAAGAGCTTTAGAAGATGCTATATATTCTTCTTTAATGTCTTCTTTGGTAAGCGCCATGTCAGCACAATTATCTCTGTAGAAAATAAGAGGAAAAGTTTCTTGGTTCTTGATGCCTAGTATGACTAAAGCAGTTAGCCTTTCTTTATCTGTAATAATATTGCTAGTATCTACACCGGCTCTTAGAAGTTCTTCTTTTAAAAAACGGCCCATATGCTCGTTTCCAACTCTTGCGAGCATTGAAGACTTTAATCCTTGTCTTGCTGTACCGTATGCTACGTTTGCAGATGATCCTCCCAAATACTTAGCGAAGCTATTCATATCCTCTAGCCTAGAGCCAATTTGCTCACCATACAAATCAACTGCTAAACGCCCTAGACATATAAGATCTAATTTTTTTATGATTTCCAAAATATTATTAAATATAAATATTTTTTTTACGTTTATTTCGTAATTATTACCATATTGCTTACAGATTTAAAAGTATAAAACCCTAAAATTTTCAAAAAAATAATGTGTGAAACTTTTAATTAAACCAATGTTTAAATAATTAAAAGAAGAAAAATAAATTTTAATATTTTAAAGCTAAAAAAATCAAGTATAGAAAATCAAATTGTTTCACTCTAAAAATTATTTAATCCATGTTTACATTCATTACTTTTTTAACCTACACATTATTTGTTGCCATCTATGCTTGGTATCGCTTAAGAAATGAAAAATTAGGTTCTCAAGATGGTTATTTTTTAGGTGGTAGAAGTTTGACAGGTATAGTTATAGCAGGATCTATGCTGTTAACTAATATTTCAACCGAACATTTAATCGGCATGAATGGTTCCTCATATAAAAACGGATTTATAGTAATTGGTTGGGAAGTAACTTCTGCTTTAGCTTTAATTGTCGCGGCCGTTTATTTTATTCCTAGATATTTGAAAATGGGATTGACTACTATTCCAGAGTATTTAGAAAACAGATTTGATGGTATGCTCAGATCATATGTTGCTTTTTTTTTAATGATCTCTTTTGTCGTAACGCTTTTGCCTATTGTTCTTTATACTGGTGCAATTAATCTGGAAAGTATATTTAATATTTCAGAAGTTTTTGATTTATCAAAAGAAGATGCCCTTTTATTTACAGTCGTGGTGGTTGGTTTAATCGGCTCTTTATATGCAATTCTTGGTGGACTCAAAGCTGTTGCAGTTTCAGATACTATAAATGGTTATGGTTTACTTATAGGAGGTTTGGCAGTTCCATTTCTTGCTTTATTGAGTATAGGCGAGGGGAATATCTCTGAAGGTTTGATAAAAGTATTTAACCATGCACCTAGTAAATTCAATGTAATAGGCGCAAAAAATTCTGTCCTCCCTTTTGAAGTTCTCTTTACAGGATTAATTGTAAACCAAATCTACTTTTGGTGTATGAATCAAACTATTATTCAACGTGCATTGGGATCAAAAAATTTAAAAGAAGCACAAAAAGGATTACTATTCACTGGCTTACTTAAGATTTTCATTCCTTTGGTTATTATTCTTCCTGGAGTTATTGGATTCTATTATTTTGGTGATTCTTTATACAATAATCAGGATATGGTCTATCCAGAAATCATTAAAAAAGTTTTACCTGCAAGTTTTGTAGGAATTTTTGCTGCCATCGTAATGGGAGCCGTATTAAGTACATTTAATAGTGTTCTTAATAGTGCAGCAACAATTTTCAGTCTGGATCTATATAAAAGACATTTTAATTCAAAAGTTTCTGATAAGCGATTGGTATTTGTTGGTAAACTGACTTCTTCTATACTCGCTATTTTTGCTATAGTTGCTGCACCATTTGTAGCCAAAGCACCAGACGGATTATATCAACTTTTGCAACAATTAAATGGGATTTTCTTCATTCCAATTGCCTCTATTATGTTAGTCGGATTTTTTACCAAAAATATTTCTGCCCTAGCAGCAAAAGTAGCTTTGTTTGTTGGTTTGACATTTTATCTTCTAGCAAGTTTTGTATTTGATACAGGCATACATTTTGTTCATATTTGGGGTATTGAATTTATTTTAAATTTAGTTGTAATGTATTTCATCTCATATTACTACCCGCATAAAAAAGAATTTAAAATCAATGATTTAAAAGTTGTTAAAATGGAGGGTTGGAAATACACAAAACCCTTTTCTATATTTCTTTGTGCTGTTACTTTGATTATCTATATTACCATGGGCTCAATTAATGGGTGAGAGTAATATTTACATCTAAATATGGAGATTTGTTATAGCTGCTTATATAATTAACTTTCCTATTTTTACGTATGCCGTTAATAGTAATCACCCTTGGAATTCTTCTTTTATTCTTCCTCATTTTAGTTGTTCGTTTAAATGCGTTTATTGCCTTTATACTAGTTGGAATTGCTATTGGAATAGGTCAGGGGATGGAACTCAATAGTATTGTTGAATCTATTGAAACTGGGATTGGTAACACTTTAGGATTTTTGGTTATGATACTTGGTCTTGGAGCTATGCTGGGTAAGCTTGTTGCTGAAAGTGGTGCGGCTCAAAAAATAACGAATAGATTAATCCAGATTTTTGGAGTAAAAAATACAAAAATTGCAGTGATGCTTACTGGTTTTATTGTTGGGATTACCATGTTTTACTCAGTTGGATTTGTAATTTTAGTTCCCCTAGTTTTTACAGTTGCTGCCGCAACTGGTCTTTCCTTAATTTCAATTGCATTACCCATGTTGGCTGCTTTATCAGTTACACATGGTTTTCTTCCTCCTCACCCAGCACCTTCTGCTCTTTCAGTAATGTTTGAGGCCGATATTGGAAAGACACTAATTTATGGCGTTATAATTGCAATACCAGTTATATTAATTTCAGGACCTTTTTTGATACGTTTTATTCCAAAAGTTGAAGCTAAACCTTTAAAAGAATTTATGACTACTAAGATTTTTTTAGAGGACGAACTCCCGAGTTTTTCAAACAGTATTTTGACTGCCCTACTTCCTGTTATTTTAATCACTTTTTCAACTTTAATCCTCAATTTTTTAAATATTGAGGGAGTTTTTTTTTCTATAATTAAATTTATTGGAAATCCTGTAATTGCATTATTATTGACTGTCCTGGTGGGGACTTATACATTAGGAATTTCTAGAGGTTTAAGGATGGATGAAGTCATGAAAATTTTTGGTACAGCTGTTTCTGGTATTACTATGATACTTTTAATTATAGCTGGAGCAGGCTCATTAAAGCAAATTTTAGTTGATAGTGGTATTAGTGATTATATAGGAAATTTGTTAGAGATCACTTCCATGTCACCATTAATTATTGGTTGGCTAATCGCAACTTTAATTCGTTTTTCGGTAGGATCTGCAACTGTTGCAGGATTAACTACAGCAGGAATTGTTTTGCCATTGGTTAAATCTACCGGAGTAAGCCCTGAGCTTATGGTTTTGTCAATAGGTTCAGGTAGCCTAATGCTTTCTCATGTTAATGATAGTGGATTTTGGTTGTTTAAAGAATATTTTAATTTAAACGTAAAAGAGACATTATCTACATGGACTTTGATGGAAACTTCCATAGGTATAAGCGGTCTAGTTGGAGTTTTAATTTTAAATCAATTTATATAACAAATGAATATAGTTTTACAAGAGCGTATTGAGGCACTAGGTTTAATTTTGCCTCCAGCTCCAAAGCCAATGGGTGTTTATCGTCCATTACTTGTAGTAGGTGAATATCTTTATGTTTCTGGTCAAGGTCCCATATTGAAAAACCGGGATTTGATAACAGGAAAGGTAGGTCAGACAATGGATCGAGATCAAGGAAAAAATGCAGCTCGTCAAGTAGGTCTTACCATGCTTTCAACACTGGTTACTCATATGGAGTCAAAAAATAAAATCAAGCGATTAGTTAAAGTTTTAGGAATGGTAAATTCAACACCTAGTTTTGAAGAGCATCCTTATGTAATCAATGGATTTAGTGAGTTGATGGCTGAAGTTTTTGGTGAAGATAATGGAATTGGTGTAAGAAGCGCTGTCGGAATGTCACTTCCACATAATGTTGCAGTAGAAATAGAGGCCCAATTTTTATTAGAAGAATAGTTTTTTAAATGATAGACGAGTTTAAAGTTCATGATGAAGATAAACTACTAACCCCTGGATTATTCGTTTATCCTGCTCGAGTAGAGCAAAATATTGAAGCAATGATCCAAATAGCAGGTGGGACTAAACGGTTAATTCCACACGTTAAAACACATAAGATGTCAGCTATTATAAAGCTTCAGATGAAAGCAGGAATTAGCCAGTTTAAATGCGCTACACTTTCTGAAATGAATCTTTTAATAAGCTGTAGTGTTGATAGAATAATATTAGCTCATCAACCAACTAAAGAGAAAATGAGGCAGTTTATTCATTGGCAAAAAAAGAATCCAATGATTGTTTTTGAGACTTTGGTTGATAATTTGGATTCCCTAAATATGTTTTCTGATCTTGCTGAACAAACCGGGGTAAAAATCAAGTTGTGGATTGACCTAAATAATGGAATGAACCGAACAGGAATTCTTCCAGAAAAAGCTTTTTCACTTTACGCTGCTTTTGAAGAGAATATAAAAATTGAATTTCAAGGATTACATGTTTACGATGGTCATATTCGACCATTTAATTTGAATGAGCGAATCTCTATATGCAACTCAGATTATGAATCCATAACTATTTTGGTCAAACAAATTGAAGAGAGCGGTGGAGTAGTGCCTGAAATCATAACGGGAGGATCTCCTAGTTTTTATCCACATGCATTACGAGAAAAAACATTACTTAGTCCAGGGACCACTCTTCTTTGGGATCTTGGATACAAGAAAATCTGGAAAGAATCTCCATTTCTTAACGCTGCCATTTTGATTACTCGTTTGATAAGCAAACCCAATACTAATATCTATTGTTTTGATTTAGGACATAAAGCAGTTGCTTCTGAAATGCCTTTACCTCGTGTCGAGATTTTAGGTTTAGAAAGTGCAATCCATAAGAGTCAAAGTGAAGAACACCTTATTGTAGAATATATTGAAGATAACGATTTTAAGGTTGGGGATCTTTTTTATGCTTTACCTTACCATATTTGCCCTACAGTTGCAAAATATAATCGAGTATATACTATAGAAGATGGAGTTCATACAGGATATTGGAATGTTGAAGCTAGAGATCATCAAATTGAATTAGACACATGAAGTTTATTTTTGATGCACATTTAGATTTATCTATGAATGCTTTGGAGTGGAATCGTGACTTTCGACTCGAAATAGAACAGATTCGTGCTTTAGAGGCCGGAATGACAGACTTACCCGATCGAGAAAAAGGAGTAGTTTCATTCCCTTCTTTACGAAATGGAAATATAGGCCTTTGTATGGCAACGCTTATTGCACGTTATGTAAAACCCAAGAACAACTTACCGGGTTGGAATTCCCCTCAACAGGCATGGGCACAAACACAAGGTCAATTGGCTTGGTATCGAGAGATGGAGTTGGACGGGCAATTAGTTCAAATTGATAGTAAAAAACAATTAGAGAAACATCTAAATAGTTGGGAACAACATTCAACTCAATTAGCAATAGGTTATATTCTTAGTCTTGAAGGGGCTGACTCTATTGTATCTATGAATCATTTACATCTTATGTATCAAGAGGGACTGCGTGCGATTGGACCTGCTCATTATGGACCAGGTACATATGCTTTTGGAACAGATTCTAAAGGGGGGATTGGAACAAAAGGAAAAGAACTTCTAAAAGAAATAGCTTCATTGCAACTTATTTTAGACGCCACTCATCTGTGTGATCAAAGTTTTTGGGAGACTATGACGATTTATGATGGACCAGTATGGGCAAGTCATAGTAATGTCAGAAAACAAGTTCCTAATGACAGACAGTTGAACGATGATCAAATTAAAGAACTTTTAGAGAGAGATGCTGTAATTGGAGTGGCATTTGATGCTTGGATGATGCTTCCTGATTGGAAACGAGGTATTACGGATCCAAACACAATTGGATTAAACTTGGAAATAATTGTAAATCATATTGATGATATTTGTCAGATAGCTGGGAATACAGAGCATGTAATGATTGGTTCTGATTTAGATGGTGGTTTTGGTAAAGAACAGTGCCCGTTTGATCTTGAGACTATTGAAGATCTCCAAAAACTAGATTTGATACTTTCAAAAAGAGGTTATAGAGAAGATGACATTGAAAATATTTTCAGTAGAAATGGACTTCGTTTTTTAACGAAAAACCTTCCTGACTGAGATTATTTTCGCAGTAGATCAAATTGATAACTGTATTTAATGGTGATGCTTTGATTATTGAGTGCATCAAAATAGTCCGTATCCTTAATTATATTAATTACAACAAATAATCCAGTATTAGCATTTCTTAGCCAGCCGAAACGTGCATTGACAGACGTTATATTTGAAACATTATTATACTGAACCAGACTTTGTAAAAACATTCTAGGAGTAAAAGAGTAGGACAGACGAGCACCTGAAATAAATACATTTGCATTACCATTGGGTAATTTTAGTCTATTGTAATTTAAAACTCCTTCAGTATTAAATTTATCTCCTAATCTAAAATTAGCCTTATTTCTACTTGAAATTCTACTACCACCAAAGTAACCCCCTATGTAAGTTCGATTTTGAAAGTATAATTTTTTATTGGGATTAGTAATCAAGACAAACTGTAATTCTTGATGGTTGAATTCACCGATATCGACTGTAACATTTGAAATTGAGAAAGGAGAGAGTACTGTCTCTCGTGTAAAATTTATACCAGTATGTATTTCAAATCCACTTTCCCACACCCAGTGATTATCGACATGTAAAAATCCAGTTTCTTGGATGTTTTGAAAATTCCAATAGCCTCTGTAGGATATGTGAGGTCTTACTTCTAAAAGTTTTCCTGTATTTTTTGGACGCCATTGTTTAAATATTAAAAACTCAGGTTTTTTAAAACCAGAGCGTGATAAGAAACCAACTTCAGGATTAAATCCCTCTCCAACTTCAGTATAACCAGCATTTATCCTCCACCCATTCCAATTATAAACTGCTAAAAAATTAAAAGCATGATCATTCATCGAAATTCCAGGGGTATTGCTTTTAGAAATATAACCAGAAAGCTGTGATTTTTTACCAATACCTAATTTCCCATCCATAGCAAAAACACGATTATAATCTGAATCCACACCTATTCCAGAACGATTTACAAAAACACCCCCAATAGATGATCTTTTGCCCGCAAAATCATGGTTTACTCTTCCAACAGAATAATTATTTTTTATAATATCTATTTCTCCAGATTGATTTGGAACTTCATCGGTAAACATGTTAAGTAAACCAATATTAGTTTGTCCAACTTTACCTGAAACTCTTGATCCTCCTATTATTGGAACTAAGCTTCCATTGTTTCCTATTCCAATTCTTCTACTAAAAAAAAGTTCAACCTCTCCTGGACTTCCTACACTAAATTGGCCTGCGTTTTCAAGAAAAAATAAACGTTTTTCTGGAAAAAAAAGATTAAAACGATCTAAATTTATTTGTTGTTCGTCAACCTCAACTTGTGCAAAATCAGTATTGTATGTCATATCTAACGTCAATGCTGATGTTAAACTATATTTCACTTCTCCTCCAAAATCTGAATTACTATTACTGTTTTTTGATGGTTGATTATTTTGGATTGTTTGAACTAAACCATAAGGGATAACTTTTAAGTTTTTCGGAGACTTCAAATTTAAGCCTCCAATTTTCCCAGCAACAGAGACTCTCTTGATATCAAAGCCTAAGGGGAGATTTGCCCAATATGCAGTTTCAGTCCTTTTACTAATATTTCGTTGAAAGTTTATTCCCCAAGATTGATTTTCTCCACCATTAAACCTTATAGACCTAAGCGGAATCGCAAATTCTGCACTCCATCCGAAATCTCCTTTTTCTGTTTTCACCTCCCATGCAGCATCCCAGTTAATGTTTGTACCCCCAACAGCACCACCTTGCTGCCTACTATTACTAAAATTTCCTTGACCCTCATTATTAATTTGAGCATCATATTCCATACCATCTGCATTGGTTCCAAATAAAAAACCATTTTGTTCATCATTGAAGGTATCAACTATAAATAAAAAACTATCATCATCGCTTAGGTCAGTGTCTCTTCTCGAATCTGAAACAACAATCTTTTCTGGTGCTGAATCATAACAAACTACAGCTACATAAAGTGTTTTTGAAGTGTAAGCTATCCTGATTTCTGTATTTTCCGTTGCGGGAGCGCCGTAATCAGGTTTAATCTGTTTTAAATCTGTTATGGGTTCGACAGAATTCCAAATTTCTTCCCCTAAAATATTTCCGTCAATGAGAGGTTCTTCTTTTAAAGAACTAATATTAAAACTTAAATTTTTATTGAGATTATTATTTTGTGAATGTGCAGCAACAATAGAAAACACCAATAGCAGTGTAATATAATTTTTCAATTTATTTGAAGTTAAGATAAGTTTATCAAAATTAACAATAAAAAAAGTAAGGTTTCTAAATCTAAAGAATTGATTTTTATATTTGATTGTATCCCAACATTTAAAATATTTTCATACTGTTAAATTAAAAAACTATAAATGTAAATTTTATTTGCCATTAAACCATACCAGTACAAAAATCACGACAAGTATAACAAAAATTGAGACTATGACATCCTTCCAATCAAAGGTAGATCTTGAAATTTTCTTTTCCTTTGTCGTAACAGTTCCAAATGTTAAATTCAATACTTTTTCGGCTGGTGGTTCAGGTGTAGCTAAACTCACAACAATAATTGTAAAAATACAAAAAAGAAAAAACCAAGCTCCAAAGTCTAGGTAGTTTACTGTTCCTAAAAGATGTAAAAAGCTACCTGGTATAAGAGAGCCATTTATTATCTCTAATAAAATTCTTCCAAACCCAATTACAAAACCTAAAACCAAAGTCACATAAGCTCCTTGAGCATTAATACGCTTATGCATGATTCCCATAATAAATACAGCTGCAATGGGGGGAGCAATATATGTCTGTACTGATTGAAGGTACTCATAAAGTACTCCAGAAATATTTGCCATAATTGGGATCCATAAAATACCAATAATCACAACAATAAGAGTTGCAATTTGACCTGTTTTAACAAGTTTTTTTTCAGGGGTTTCTGGACGCAATTTTTTATAAATATCAACTGTGAATAAAGTTGATACTGAGTTGAAAACTGATGCTAATGAACTCATTAAGGCAGCCAATAGACCAGCAGCAACTAACCCTCTTAGTCCTGCTGGTAATAAATTACTCATTAATATTGGAAAAGCTTCATCAGCGTTTTCCCAATATAGTTCTCCTCGCATTTTTAATGCTAATGCAATAACCCCTGGAATTAAGAATAAAAAGACTGGAAGTAATTTCATTAAGGCTCCAAAAATAGTTCCGCGCCTGCCTTCCTTTATATTTTTCGCTGTTAGTGTTCTTTGCACTATATATTGATCTGTGCACCAATACCAAATTCCAACAATGGTGCTTGAAATAAACAAAGAGGGCCATGGAAAATCAGGGTCAGAAGCGGATCTCCACATATTTAAATATTCAGGAGTAACAGTTGACTTCATACTTTCCCAACCGCCAACACGTTCTAATCCGACATAAGTCAAAATAGCCGCTCCTAAAATTAAAACTAAAGTCTGAAGTGTTTCGGTATAGACAACAGCACGCATCCCTCCAAAAATAGTGTAAAGTCCTGTTAATATAACAGTTGCGATTGCACCAGTCCAAAAATCAATTCCTAATAAAGCGGAGACTACCACACCTCCTGCATAAATCGTAACAGATATCTTGGTAAGAACATAAGCAACAATTGAAAATACAGATAGAATCCAACGTAACCTTGAATCAAATCGTTTTTCTAAAAACTCTGGCATAGTAAACACCCCAGCCCTTTGATAAAATGGCAAGAACACCCAGCCTAATATTAATACAATCCAAGCATGGACTTCATATATTAATAAAGGAAGTTTATCACTAGCTCCAGCCCCAGCTAAGCCTACCACATGTTCTGAACCAATATTGGAAGCAAAAATAGAGGCACCCACAACAAACCATCCTACATTTCTTCCTGCCAAAAAATAATCTTCAGTATTTTCCTTTTTACCTTTAATTACCCAAATAGCAATCCCAGCCAGAATTGTAAAATAGATCGCAATTGAAATCCAATCTAATAACTCTAGTGTTTGCATAATTTATTTTATGGTCTATTTGTAAACTTAAATACTGTTTTAGAGTAATATTTTTCTCCTGGATTTAATTCAACGGTAGGGAAGGAGGGTTCATTAGGTGAATTAGGATAATGTTGTGTTTCTAAACATAAACCTGAACGTTTTTCATAGAAAAAATCTGAATTTTTCATTGGAAGTGATCCATCCAAAAAGTTTCCAGAGTAAAACTGAATTCCAGGCTCATCGGTTAAAACTTCCATTTGCCTTCCTGAAGCTGGATCGAGTAAAATAGCCGAAGTTCTTAGACCAATATTTTGTTCATTTAGAACCCAACAATGATCGAAACCTCCACCACGTTCTAACTGAATATGATTATCTTCAATATCTTTCCCTATAGTTTTTAATAGTTTGAAATCAAAAGGAGATCCATTTACACTTACAAGCTCACCTAAGGGAATTAGATTTTCGTCTACAGGAATATATTTGTCTGCGTTAATCATTAATTTATGATTCAAAATATTTTTGTCCTCAGAGAGGTTAAAATAAGTATGTTGTGTGAGATTTAGGACTGTTTTTTTATCTGTAGCAGCCTTATATTCTACTTCAATTGAGTTGTCATTGGTTAATCTGTAAATAACTTCAACATCAAGATTTCCAGGATATCCCTCTTCCATATCTTTACTTTGATATAAAAGTTTTAGTTGAGCAGAATCATTTAAAATTAATGTTTCAGCAGTCCAAACCACTTTATCAAATCCTTTATCTCCTCCATGCAAGTGATTTTCACCATCATTTTGGACTAAATTATATTCTTTTCCATCTAATTTAAATTTTCCATTAGCAATTCGATTTCCATAACGACCTATTAAGGCTCCGAAGTAAGGACTTCTTTTTTCATAATCACCCAGTTTTTTGAATCCTAATGTGACATCTAAAACTTTTCCATCTCTGTCCGGAACTTCAATTGCTGTAATAATTCCTCCATAGGTAATTATTTGCACTTTCATGCCAGATTTATTATTCAGGGTATATTGATCTACAGGTATTCCATCTTTTGTTATACCGAAAGGATTTTTTTCAATCATGATTTTTTTAGAAAGTATTTTTTTACAAGAAATAAAGCTAATTATTGTTGATAGTATAAATATAATTTTTCTCATTAAGTGTAGTTGTTTAATTTGAAATTTGAAAATACGATAAATCTAAAACCTGAACTTACTAATACAAATTATTAGAATTAAAAGACTTATTAAGATAAGTTGAGTCTAATGTTATGTTTTAATTTTAAATGTAGTTTTTCTATTAGACTGATGAATTGATTCAGAATTTTTAAGACAATTACTTTTTTTAATCCACCCTTCATGGCCCTTTTGATTAAGAATAACTAAATACTTTTTAGCTTTCCTGTAGGATTCAAATTTTCCTACTAAAACATGAAAATTTAAATTTGTTTTTTCAATGAATGTATCTTTCTTTAATTCTTTTAATTTTTCTATGAATTTAATGGCATTATTCTTGCTTTTAAGAGATGAAACAACAATTGTATATTCATACCCTGGATTATTTTTAACTTGGCTTTCACCATATGCTATTCCATTAATTCTTTTTGGATTTGAAATTTTTGGTTGTATATAATTTATAATTGTTTGATTTCTTTCTTCAGTCAATTTAAAATTATACTTAGCAGAACCTCTGCAATCTGCAAAAGATGAAATTTCAAGATTTAAATTAGGGTAATCATTTAACGTAATTACCAGAGAATCAAGTCTCTGTTTATAATCAATTTCCAGATTAGATTTATCAAATTTATAGTAAATGGGTCGAAATACCCTTTTGAAATCTGTCTTTTCTGGACTTAATTCAACAGTTATATTGTCTGAATAAATATTTGATCCTATAACTTGGTATGTAAAAAAATCAATGCCTTTTTTTTCTGAATCTTGAACATATATAAAAGAACCATTTGGATTAAAAGTTAAACTCCCTTTACTAGTACCTTCAATTAGTTTTGCTTCCAAGGGAATTATTTCTACTAATGGGTCCTCGGAAACCATTAAGCTTAAATCATTTTTAAGAACAGAATTAAATCCAACTATAAGTGTATCATTTTTTTGAAATTCATATTTATCGTTTTGGCCTTTCAATTTGGGTTTAAATTGAAAAGAATATATATCATCATCTCCATTCCCTCCTTTTCTGTTTGAACTTAAAAACCCAGCCTGATATTTTTTATTGATGTGTAATGAGAAGTCATCGCCCTCTGAATTAAAAGGTTTTTCTAAAAATTTAGTTTCCCAGCGATTTGCAACTCTATTAAGAGCCATTTTTAAAGTTAGTTTTTTATTTGAGTCATTTGAAGAATAAAATAAAACATCATTATCATATAAAAAAGGAAATACCTCATCCTCTGCAGTATTTATGTCTTGACCTAAATTAGTTATTTTCCCAGTTATGACACCTTTTTCCAGAGAAACAAAATAAAGATCCATTCCGCCAAAGCCATTTGGTCGATCACTAGCAAAATAAAGACGTTTTCCGTCTGGTGATACACTTGGGTGTAATGTAGAATAACCATCTATATTAATGGATAATGATATGGGTATTTTCTTTTCAATTTCATCAAAGGGTAAACTATACAAATCCAACTGCACTTTTTTACTCTTATCTATTTTACTACTGCTTCTTGTAAGGTAAAGTGTCTTGTTGATTGGATCTAGCGCAATAGGGCCATCTTGATATTTTGAATTGAAACGAAGATCAAGTTCTTTAACTTTAGACGTGTTTAATGAATCTATATTAAATATTGCTTTAAAAACATTATAAACTTGATTTTCTGAAGTTAATTTTTTTATGCGCTGTTTCTGATTTCCTAAATAATAAAGTGTAGGATCTTTTAAGTTTAAAAGGATAGCACCAAACTCAGATTTTTCAGAATTCAACTTTAAGTTTTGCAATTTATATGAGTCACTAATACTTTTTTCAGTATTCTTAAGATTTGATTTGAATTTAAGCTTTGATGCTTTTACTAAATATTCCTCAGATAGTTTTTTGTTTTGAGGTATTAACGAAGAAAATTTATAATAGTCAATTATAGAAACTTGCTCTATTTCTAAAAGGGGCTTCAAAACTTTTGCTGCTTGGCTAAGGTCTCCTTTTTTTTGGAGTAATCCTGATAGGGCTCTTCTTTGATCTGCAGATAAATCATTTTCATTTTCAGAATAAAACGTAATTGATTTTTCATCTTCACCATTTATAAAATAGTAATCTGCCCATTTCAATATTTTTTGATTTTCAATCGATTTTGGAATAGGTGAATTTGATTGACTTTTTCCTAAAAAACAAATGAGACTAATAGAAAGAATAAATATTTTTTTCATAGTTAAAATAATCTGGGTGAACGTAAAACTCCTCTATATTTTGAAAGAAACTGAAAACGTAATAAAATTTCATGAGTTGTATTTGTTATACCAAGCCTTTGATTACCAGTTGCTCCTTGGTAAGCGTAGCCTAAACTCAAATTTTTACTTATGTAAACACCTGCAATCGCACCAAAATAACCTCCTGATTTTTGAGAAGGTAATACATTTTTTAGTGACGCTCTATATTGTGGACCAAACCAAAATCTATCATTAACAACAGCCCATATACTATTATCATAAATTGTTTCTATTTCAGCAGTCTTTTGCACAAGTAAACTTGGCTTAAGCTGTAAATTGTCACTTATTTTAAAAATTCCCCCTAAGACTAAATAAAAGTTTCTTTGAATATTAAACGTGTCTTCTTCAATAAGAAAAGGAATTCCCATACCTAGGTAGAATTTTGGATTATAGAGGTAGAAACCTGCCCCAAAATTTAGATTTAATTCATTCTGTGTTTGAACTAAAAATGAATTATCTCCAGACTGAACTGTTCTAATGCCTGAAAGATCTAGTGAATTCAGCCTTCCTGATATTTTCAATCCTAATCCTAATTTTAAATTTTTTTCATTTAGTTTTAGATGATAGGCAAAATCAATAGAGCTTGAGGTGTTTCTTGCAGGCCCTATCCTATCATTAAAAGCAGAAAAACCAATACCTATTTTTTCAGAGAGTTTCGTTCCTAAACTTAATGCTTGAGTTTCAGGGGCACCATCTATATTTATCCATTGAGAATGATTCAAAATACTTAATTGGGTATAGCTTTGAGCCCCAACGTAGGCTGGGTTTATTAATTGTTGACTGAACATGTATTGTGAGAAGGTAGCCTCTTGTTGAGAAAAAAGCAAAGAACAATTTAGAATGGCTATCAAACGTAACATCCATAAATATTTAAATTTTATGTTAATTCCCTTTGACATAAACATATCCTTTTTTAGTCATATTAGACCTTAAAATTATCTCGTAAAAATAAGTTCCGTCTGGAACTTTATTCCCATTATAAAATCCATTCCAGTCATTTTTATAATTAACACTAGAAAAAACTTTAACCCCCAATCTATTAAATATATTAACAGCTGTGTTGGGATAATTATCAATTCCAACTATTTGCCAATAATCATTTAGTCCATCACCATTTGGAGAAAAGCCTGATGGAATAAATAAATCACTATATATTATTTTTGTACTGTTGGATATATATTCTTCCGAACATGCAAAACCTTTTTGATTTAATACTACCCTATAAAGATAACCATCGTCAGCTAATTCAGGATTTAAAAGAATTTTTGAATTATTTTGAGGTAAATTTTCATAATTAATTCCATTATCAATACTTATCTGCCACTGGTAATCTATTTGGGTTGGAAGGTTAATTCCAATATCTAATTCTAATTCTTCATTTAAATTAAAGCTTACTTGGCTTGGTAAAAGATATTTTTCCAAATCAATTTCAGTTTCAAAATCTAAAAAATCATAAATAAGATTTTCATTCATATCAACTGGAGTAGAGTATGCAATTACATTTTGAACAAGTCCATTAGGCCCTACTTCAACTGGAGAAACTCCTATAACACCATCAAAGTCTTCATCAGTAAAGCCGGCCTCAATCGTGTCAAAACAACCATCACCATCACTGTCAAGATCTATAACGTTTAGTAATCCATCACCATCTAAATCTTCTTTTTTTTCTTCAGTGTCAAGGATACCATCATTATCATCATCTAAGTCGTAAGCATTTGTTAACCCATCCCCATCACTATCAACTATTTCATAAACTTCTATAGTTGCAGATACAGTTGCAGCATTATAATTTTTAGTATCATTTTGAGTTAAAATGATGATAGTCTCTCCAGGGAAAAGTGGAAAAACTGATGATCCTGATAAGGAGGCAATTAAATTATTTTCGATTTGAAAAGATACTTCACCACTGCTATTTGAATTATAAGATAAATTAGATTCAGGATCTCCTAATTCCTTGACTATATTATCAAAAATTATTTCAGGATCTGCCTTTAATACAGTTAATAAAGTTTTAATACTTCCTGAATTATAATTTCTTGTAGATGCTTGGCTTGTTGTTATATATGTTGTCCCTGTTTCTAGAATTTTAACTTTATTATTACTTACGGTTGCAATTAAAAGATTTTCAATACTAAAGCTAAATTGACCCTTACTATTTGAAGTAGGGGAGATTTCAAAATCAGAATCACCATAGGTTTTAATGATTTCATTAAGAATAATTTTCGGATCAGCCTTTAAGACGGTCAATACCATAGAGGCACTAGCGCCAATGAAATTTTCATATGCCTCTTGTTTCACAACAATAGTTGTGCTTCCAGTATTTTGAACAGTTATATTTGATCCGCTTAAAGTTGCAATATTAGTATCAGAAATAGTAAATGTAAATGGGGCAGGACTTGTTGATGTGGGTTTAAGTTCAAAATCATCATCACCAAATATTTTCGTAATATCATTAAAACTGATTACTGGGTCAGTTACTATTTGAAGAGTCATTGTTGAAGAACCAGAATTATAATTGCTGTCTGCGGCTTGATTAATTGTTACTAATGTTGATCCCAAATTTTGAATTGTCACATTAGATCCAAAAACTGTGGCAATGTTGGTATCAGAAATCACATAACTTTTAACACCTGTGCTGTTTGATATGGCGCTGAAATTGAAATTGGGATCCTTAATATTTTTAACTAAATCGTTAAAACTTATATTCGGATCCGCTTTAACTATGGTCAAAGTCATTGTTGCAGTTAATGAATTATAATTACTATCAGCTGCTTGTTGAACTTCTACGGTTGATGTACCTACTGCTGCAATACTGGCATTAGTTGAATTAACCATTGTTGCGATACTTGTATTTGAAATTGTAAATGTCATTGCACCTGAGCTTAAAGAAGTTGCTGAGAAATCAAAGTTTGGATCACCGTAAGTTTTAGTTAAATCATTAAATGTGATGGTAGTAGTTCCCTTATTTACTGTTAGGGTCATAGTTGCAACTCCAGCATTATAGTTATTTACTTCAGCCTGATTTAATGTTACAATAGTAGATCCACCACCGATTATAGTAATAGTAGAATTACTTACAGTCGCTACTGATGTGTCTGAAACGGTAAACGAAAATGTTCCAGAACTATTGGAAGAAGCTACAAGATCAAAATCAATATCCCTGAAGTTTTTAGTAATATCATTAAACACAATAGTTGGGTTTGCTTTGTTTATAGTCAGTGTCATTGTTGCAGTTGCAGCAAGATGTTTACTATCGGCTGTTTGACTTACTGTAGAAATTGTAATTCCAGCAGCTACAATGCTTACAGTTGATCCAGTAACAGTAGCTAAGGATGTATTTGAAATTGTGAAAGTAAATGCACCAGTACTACTTGAGGTTGCAGTCAGATTGAAATTAGGATCACCGTATGTTTTTGTTACATCGTTGAAAATGATATTTGGATCAACTTTAACCTGAGTTAGAGTTATCTCTGTGTTTCCTGTTAAAGTGAATGCTGAAGAAGTTGTGCCGTATTCGATCAAGTAACCGCCAATACTTCCATTATTTGGAAATGCTGGCGGACCAAAATCGTTCCAACAATTATTTCCATTCCAAGCTGTTACCATATAATCTTCCCCACTACTATAGTCATTTGGTTCACCACCACACCATTTTATATAGCTTGTTCCAGAGGCTGTACCAGTTGGGGTTTTACCAACATAAATAATTTCTCCCGCTTCAGGTCCATCCATCCATGCCCACTCACCTTCAACATCTTTATCTGATAAACCTGTCCAAATATTTTGTGCAGTGGTTTTATTCCAAATAAAATTTTGTTCATCATCACTAGTTATATTTACAAGATATCCTGGTTCTCCGTTGTAAGTTGAAGCTAATGCTGCAGCTCTAGCATCAGCAATACGAATTGCACCAGCAACAAATTTGTATATATGACCATTATCTGGATTATAGAAAGTATTTGCAACTTGTTCAGTGACAACAATATTAAAAATTATTTCTCCATCTACGACTGTAGTAGTGTTAAATACAATAGAATTTAATCCATTTTGAATATTTGAAGGTGTGCCAGTAAAATTTACTGAAGAAACATTAGTCCATGATGTATATCCTGTATCTCTTGTTAATCCAGTAGTTGTTAATAAGCTAAAGGTTGAAGCTAATGTAGTACTGGCGGATAACGAAACCTTATATGTAGTAGAAGCACCATAACCACTTAGTAAAAAATTTTGAATTTCGACATTGTTTTCATCAACTGGAATATTTTGGGTTAATGAAGTAGTTAGAGTTTGTCCAATAATGATATGGGAAAACAAAAAAAACAATATATTTTTTTTTATGCGACCCATAGCTTATGATTAGGATTTACAAATTTAAGATTTATCTATGACTTTAATAACTGATTAAAAAAACAAGTATATTTATAGTAATATCTTAGTAGCTTGCTATATGAAAAACGGTTGTTTTTTTCTTATGTTTTTCTTTGCAGTAAAAGTTTCTTTTTCGCAATTAAGTAGGGTGCATTATATACCTCCAATTACCGATAATAATTCTGATTATGTAGGTCAACAAAACCTTTTTATTTCAACCCCTTCTCCAACTGACATAACATATTCAATTACTGTTCCAGGTACTGGAATAGTCTCCTCAGGCTCTAATCTAAGTAAAACTAATCATATAGATTTTACAATAGGAACTGCTAGAGATTCTCATGCCCACGAATATTACACAAATTCAAGTAGTGTAATTTCTGATAAAGGGTTTATAATTGAGACAAGTGAACCCTCATACGTTTCATTAAGAGTTAAAAGCAATAATAATTTACAAGCAGGCGCTCTTGTCAGCAAGGGAGAAGCAGGTCTTGGAACTTCTTTTCGAGTAGGAATGTTTGTTAATAATTCCGATAATAAATCTAAAGCACTAAATTTTATATCTGTTATGGCGACTTTGGATAATACTCAAGTTATATTTTCTGATATTGATCAAAATGTTGTGTTAAATAAATCTGGTGGTAATACTACAGTTACAGCAGGTTTTACAGAAATGATAAGCTTAGACAGAGGTGAATCATATATAATTTCGTCAAAAATAAGCAATAACACTACGAATATTTACGATGCCCTTGTCGGATCTTTAATTGAGTCTGATAAGAATATAGCAGTAAACATAGGCTCATTAACTGGATCAAATGATACTTCTAGTAGTAACAGAGATTATGGAATGGATCAAATTGTCCCAGTGTCGAAAATTGGTAACGAGTATATCTTCGTAAGGGGCGAGGGAGCCGATTCATATGAAAATGTCATTATTGTAGCACATGAGGATGATACTAAAATATTTCTTGATGGTAGTGGTATAGCAACCGCAACTATAAATGCAGGTCAACATGAGGTAATTGAAGGGTCTGCTTATGGATTGAATGAAACTCTTTACCTAAAAACTTCCAAAAATGCATATGCTTACCAAGGATTGGCCGGAACCAACAGTAATGCAAATCAAGCTATGTTTTTTGTGCCTCCACTTTCTTGTTCTGTAGCGGGTGTTCTTGAAACAATACCTGATATAAGAAAAGTAGGAACGACTACATTTACTGACGGAAGTGCTTTTGTAGTAACAAATGGAACTTATCTTTTACTAACTGATACAAACCACACAAAAGTACCCTTAACAGGACCATTTACAAATGGAGTAACAAAGGGCACAAGGACTATTACTGGCGCTGCAAGTTATACAGCACATGTCTATAGTAATTTAATTGGAGATGTTTCATTTGAATCTGATGGGGAATTATATGTTTCTTACTGGAATAAAAATGGTTCTGCCACTTCTGGAGGATTTTATGCAGGATTTAATAGCTCGCCTAAATTAGAATTGGAAACCCCAGACGTATCCGGCGAATCATGCCTTCCAAATATTACGATTTCTGCAGAAGGAACATCCACTTTAGATAGTTTTTCTTGGTGGTATAATGATCAATCAGGTGGTGGATATATTAATTTAAACGATGATTCAAATCCTTTTACACCAACAGCACCCGGAAAATATAAACTTATTGGACAGGTTCAGTGTGGATTAAATCCAATCCAATATTTTAGCTCAAATGAAGTTACAGTATCTGTTTGTCCTGAAGATTTTGATTCTGATGGTATAAACGATAATATTGATTTAGACATTGATAATGATGGTATTTTAAATGACTTTGAGTCATTAGGAGATATAATTTTAAATCTTAGTGATTTATCAGACCCTTTGATGGTTTTTTCAGATTTATCTACTAGTTCTTCCCCAACATTCATCCTTTCCACAGGAAGTTCAAGTGTAACAGGGAATCCTACAGGATCAGTTAGTTCAACTGTTGCATCAGGGAGCAATAGTAATACTTTATATTTTAATTTTGGAGTTGAGGCGAATATAAAGTTTACTCCAGCCATATCTGCTAATAAAACAATTATTACAAATGAATCATTTTATATAGAAAGTACAAATGCATCTGAGACGATTACACTTTTAGACCCAGACGGACAATACTTAGTTGATACTAATTTTGATGGAATTTTTGAATCAGGCGTAACTTTATTTAGCTCCAATCAAATTTTATTCAAGTATAATTCCTCTCCTTCTGGAACTAATAGTGGAACTTTTTATCTTGAAAAAGGAAATACAATACTTATAGGGCATATTAATGAAAATGGTTCATTAGATTCATCTTTCAATTTTGATTTATCATTATCTCATTTTACTTTAGACTCTGACAATGATGGTATTGGTGATGCTTACGAGCTTGACAGTGACGATGATAGCTGTTATGATACAAGAGAAGCTGGTTTTGAGGATCAAAATAATGATGGTTTTTTAGGTAATGCTCCAATATCTGTGGATAACAGAGGAAAAGTAACAGGGCAGGGGGGGTATACAGGTGCACTAGATGGGGATTCTGACAGCATTTACGATTTTCAGCAAGCAAATAACCCGCTCATAATTGACACTCAACCAGACGATGCATATACATGTATTAACGAAATGACAGAATTTACAATTTCTACATCTGAATTAACACCCCTTAATTATCAATGGCAAATTTTTTCTGCGGGTGAATGGACGGACTTAGTAAGTAGTTCAGTTAGCAGTGCTATCTACAATGGTGTAGAATCAGAAACCCTTCAAATTACCCCTCCTGATAACAGTTATAATGGTAAAAATTATAGATTAAAAACATGGAAGCAAAATTATATTTGTGAAACATATTCAGATGATAAATTTTTGACTGTAGTAGAACCTAGTATGGTCATTAGCCCAACAAGTCTTGTGGTTTCAGAAACTTCAGGCTCAGAAAATATTCAATTTAGTCTAGGGGTAACACCTACTTCTGATGTTGTTATAGATATTATTAATCCTGATCCAACTGAAGTAGTTATCTCCCCTGCAAGACTAACATTTACTAAAACTAATTTTGATATACCTCAAAATATTTTAGTTACTCCCCAACAAGATGATATTATTGACGGTAACCAAACTTTTAATATTACAGCACAAATTGTAGATCTTATTACCACAAATTGCTTTAGTGAATTAGCTGATCAAAATATTAGTATTACTGTTCTTGATCTTAATCAAGCTGACTTTTTCTTTAATGTAGTTGATAATCTAACGCACGAAAATGGAGAAACTGGATATTTCGAAACAAAATTACTCAGTAAACCTTCAGCAAATGTTTATTTATCAATATCATCTAATGATTCAACAGAAGGGAGTGTTTCTCCAACATTAGTTTTTACACCTTTAAATTGGAATGTTTTACAGCAAGTTTATGTAACTGGACTTCAAGATCCTATTCCTTTTCATGATGGAGCTATAAATTATAAAGTAATAACAGGTAATGTAAGTTCAACTGATGCTGCTTATAACACTTTAGATGGTAGTTCACTAAATGACCTTGATTTTATAAATCAGGATAATAACGCTCCAGGCGTTAATTTAACAATTGTCGATGGAGACTCAGAAACTGATGAGAATGGTGATACGATAACTATTACTTTTGAACTTTTGTCTCAACCTTTATCGGGTGCAGATGTATCAATTCCCTTAAGTATTTCAGGTCCAACGGGAGAAGCATTTTTAAATACAACTTCTATAACAATTAAGAATATCAATTGGAATATTCCAACTCAAAATCAAATAGTAATTACTGGTTTAGATGATTTAGTAAAAGATGGTGATATTTCACTTACTCTAGTTACAGGAGATCCTGTATCTGCAGATTCATCATATGATAATCTTTTAGATACGGATGTTGCAGATGTTACATTTATCAATTTAGATAATGATAATTCAGGAATTACAGTAATACCCTTTTCAAATAATCTCAATGAATTCGGTAATACAGGATCTTTTGATATAGTTTTAAATTCAAAACCAACCTCTGATGTTCAGCTTTCTTTTCAGGCGAACGATTCTTCAGAAGCCGAAATAGTTTCAGGATATGAAATATTAACATTTAATAATTCAAACTGGAATATTCCACAAAAAGTTTATGCCAGAGGTCTAGATGATAATCTTTTAGATGGTGATCAGTCAAGTCAAATACAAATTTCCGTATTACCTTCTTCAGATTTATTATATGTTGGACTTACACCTGATTCGGTTTCAATAATTACTGAAGACAATGATACTGCTCAAATTCTAATAACAGAGTTGGACTTACTTACAAGTGAAGATCAAGAGACGGGAGCTTTTGAAGTTAGATTATCTACTAAACCTGATTATGCAGTTACTTTGTTTTTCGAATCTGAAACTCCTTCTGAGGGTATAGTTGATTCAAGTATAACAATTAATACTGAAGATTGGAACGATAATAATACAGTTCTTGTAACTGGCGTTGATGATTCACCACCAGAAGCCGATGGAGCAAAACCTTTTGATATTAAAATAATTAAAATTGAAAGCTTAGATGTTCAATATTCAAGTATTTTAATTGAAACAATTCCGGAGGTTAATATGATTAATCAGGATAACGATTCACCAGCCATAATTATCAAAGTTTTTGATGAAGATTATAACACATCTGAAATTGGAGATTCTATTCAAATAGGATTTAAACTTGTTTCTAAACCAACTGGACCAATCACAATTCCTCTTTCTTTGGGTGTTAATAATGACGAAATGTTACTTTCACAAAATGAAATTTCAATTTCAGTTGGAAATTGGGAGGAATTTGAAAGTAATATAATTACGATTAGGGGAGTAGACGATAATTTACTCGACGGCGATCAGAAAGTCACATTCATAACTGGTAATCCAACTTCTACAGATAATTTCTATAATAATCTGGATGCAAATCAAATTGCAGATCTTGAACTTTATAATTTAGATGATGACCTTGCTTCGATATTAGTTTCAGACCCTGGATTACTTAGTGAGGATGGAACAGAAACCACTTTAGAGATAAGTTTATCCCATGCTCCTAAAAGTGATGTAATTCTAGATTTACAGCTCTCAGATTTAACCGAAATAAATTTGTTAACAACTGAATTAAGATTTAATTCTACAAATTGGAATCTTCCAAAAAATATAATTTTAATAGGACAGGATGATGATTTATTTGATGGGGATATTAATTCAAGTTTATATATCAGGATTAATTCACAAACAACAGATTTAAATTATTTGTATTTAGCCCAAAAAGAAGTGACCCTTATCACGCTGGATAATGAAGTAGATAGTGATAAAGATGGATACCATGATAATATTGATCTTTGCCCTTTGCTCTTTAATCCTGATCAGAATGATCTTGATAATGACGGTGTAGGTGATTTATGTGATATCGATATTGACGGTGACGGTGTTTCAAATGACATAGAAGAATCAGATTTCACGGATCCAAAAAACTCATGTAGTTTTCTTTTGGGTAGTATATTTCTTCCCATAACATCATCTCCAGATTGTGATTCTGATGGAGTAGATAATAATCTTGATTTGGATGATGACAATGATGGAATTTTAGATGTTTTGGAATCAAATTTAGACTTTGATTTAGATGGTATTCCAAATAATCTAGATTTAGATAGTGATAATGATGGATGTCTTGATGTTTTTGAGGCCGGATTTTCAGATTTAGATAAGGATGGAATACTTGGAACATCACCTGTAGAAGTATCAGCTAACGGTCTTGTTATTTTTGAAGGTGCGTATTCTCAAAGCCCTGAGGATTTAAATAATGATGGAAATTATGATTTTATTGAACAAAATTTATATCCAATTATATTACCTCCCAAGCAAGGAATATTTAAGGTTCCATCAAAAGAAATACTTTCATTAAGTTATCAATATGATGATTCAAATTATTCTTATCAGTGGCAAGTTAAAAGGCTAGGGGAAAATTGGGAATATTTAGCAGAGAGTTTTTCGTTTATTGGAACAAAAAGTTCAGAATTAAAAATTTCAAATACTTCTGAAAATCAGATTGGTTGGCTATTTAGATTAGAAGTAAGCACATCAAATATCTCCTGTGTAGAATCTATTTTCACAGAACCAATTCAGTTAATATCTCAAGATTTATTTATACCAAATTCTTTTACTCCAAATGGAGATGGAGTAAATGATTTATTTGAAATTACAGGATTAAAGAGCTATCCAGATCATAAAATATCAATTTTTAATAGATGGGAGCAGAAAGTCTTTGAAACTAAAAATTATCAAAATAATTGGGATGGAACCCCAAATGTCAATTATGCAAATTCAGAAAAACTACCCAGTGGAGTATACTTTTATATTTTTGAACAGGAGCAGGGTGGTGCAATTACTAAAGGTTTTATTTATTTAACTAGATGAAAAAAAGAAAAATCTTATCAATTTCTCTTTTTGTATTTTACTTAATACTTCCATTACACTTGTATTCTCAACAGGAGGCTAGTTTTAACATGTACATGTTTAATAATCAAATGTTTAATTCAGGGTATGTTGGCTCTAAGAATTATTCAACAATTACTTTTTTAAATAGATCACAGTGGGTAGGTTTTAGCGGAGCTCCATCAACTCAAAGTTTTTCATACGCAAGCTCTAGGGGAAATAAAAATCTTGCAATTGCTGTATCTGGTTTACTAGATCAAATAGGGCCGATACAAGTAACGAATTTGAGTACAGATATTTCATATCAACTCAAAATTAATGATAAAGAAAATTATTTAGGAGTGGGGATAAAACTCTCTAGTTCATTTTTTGAATTTAATAGTGGTATTTTAACTCCTCAGCAGCAAAATGATTCTGCCTTATTTTCATTTTCCACCCCAAATACGCTTGAGCCTAATGTTGGTTTTGGATTATACTACCATACCCCTAAATTTTATTTAGGTTATTCAATACCAAGAATGATTGAAAATGATGATTATTTTTTTGTGAGACATAATTATCTAATAATGGGAGGTTTAATAAATCTATCAAAGTCATTTGATTTAAAGCCAAGTCTTTTACTTAAGACTTCGTCGGGAAGTCCAGTTGCATATGACTTTAGTACTTTAATTTATTTGAATAAAACTTTTTGGATTGGTCCTCAAATTAAAAATTTAATGAGTATTTCAGAAAAAATTTCTGAATCAGGATCGGGACTTGGTTTTATAGCTGGCTTGCATCTTGGAAGACATTTTTCACTAGGCTATGTTTTAGGAAGTTCAATAGGCATATCAAATTTTGACAATCTTAATTCTCATGAGATTTTACTTAGATATGATTTTTCAGTAAAGAAATCTGGTATTTTATTATCACCAAGAATTTTCTAAAAAAATGATTAAGGGTAACTTCCACATAGTGGTTTATTTTAGACATAGATGTGATTTATTTTAACCTTAGTTGTCCATTTCGAACCCTTTGAGGGTGGTTGCCGACTGGAACTTCGGCAACTACTTTTCCAGTGGCGTAGTCCAATATGGAAACCTTGTCAAGGCCGCTTAAAGATACATAAGCCTTTTTGCCATCTTTACTTGAAGTTGACCAGTAAGGCTTTGCTTGTTTTGGATCATCAGAAATTTTAATAGTACTATATTTAAATGTTTTCCTGTCCACTATGGCGATATAGCCATCCATTGTTCCTGCTACACATATAGTTTTATCATCTCCGCTGAGAGAAATACCATGATGTCCTGAGTTTAAAAGATGGTCTCCAGGCGATAGACTTCTATTTGTTTTAGGGATAGGTAAATCTATTTTTCGGGTGATTTTATCATTCTCTAAATCGTATTCAAAAAAACCATGTAACAATGAAATTTGCAAATAAGCAAATTTTTCATCTTTTGTAATGGCCATTGGACGAATTGCTCGGTCAATCCAATCAAAACCAGCTTCTTCTAATTTTTGCTTCATATCAACACGGCGTATCACTTTATAGGTTTTAGCATCAACAATCTGAAACCATCGATCCCCCTTTAAAAAGTCGAGATTTGGCGATGCAAAAAAGACTTTACCGATACTGGCATGGTATATTTTTTTACCATCTTCAGAATATATATTCTCATGGGGTTGGTCTCCAGATTCAAAACTATCAATGATTTCACCAGTTGAAACATCAATTGCATGAACTTTTCTTGCTGTCGAGGCTGAGACCAAAAAGATTTTTCCATCTGGAGATATTGCTGAATGGTCAGCTCGAAGGCCCTCAACCTTTGTTCGCCAAAAAATTTCACCAGAATTAACATCAATAGCAACTACGTCAGCAAAACTTGGTCTTGATGCATAAATATACCTACCATCATTTGAGGTAAACATGTCGTCAACCAATTGATCATTACCTTCACCGATATATTCCCTTATAAAACCTGAAGCAAGACTTCTTTTTAGACCTGAATAGATTTCTTCAAACCTTTCCTCACGGTCGGGCATTGCACTTACCTTTTTTATGATTTTAAAAGTATTTGGATCAAAAATGGTAATCACCCCGTCCCAGTTATTACCTACTAGAACAACATCCTGTAAAGGAATACTGTCATGAACTGTTGCGGCTTTTTTTTCAGGGTTAAGTGGAAACGATGGATATATTCTATCTGGTCTATCCCCCAAATTATAAAGATAGATTCCTAAAAGAATTGACCCTGTAAGAAGTGTGCCTAAAATTATTTTTTTTCTCATATGTAAGTTAATTTTAGAATTTAAGCTTTAGTTTAACCTATGAAACCAATTGAAATTAAGCGAAATAGAGGAAGAGACTTTTATTTAAATATAAAAAATATTATTTAAAAAGTCCATATATTTAAGTTACTTAAAAGAGTATTTATGAGAAATATATTAGCATCAAATTTTATGTTTTTTATTCTTCTATGCTTTTTGTCATGCCATAATAAAGAAGAGTCAAAAGATAAAAACAATTCATTTCCTGATTGGGAGGCAATAGCGAATAAATTATTGGAGAGAAGTGATTTAGTAGAAGGAGAAAAAGTAGTTCTAGTAGCTAAACCAGGAGATTTTGATCCTTTAATTGAGCTATTAGTAAAGAAAATTCCTAAAACTGGTGCAATTTACTTGGGGACCTTTTCAGTTAATCCTAACAAAATACCACGAGAATGGGAAACTGACTTTATCAAACAAGCAAGAGGGAAAAACAAAGAAGATTTGACTGATTATCTTATGCAAGTTGATCTTGGCATAATGATGCCTGGAACAATTCCAACTGATCTTGAATATGCCTCTATGCAGGATGTTCTAAGAAAAGATAAAGGAAGAGCTATTCATTTTCATTGGTCTGGAGCTTATAATTTATCTGGAGAAGCCATTGAAATTGATAATATAAAAAGTGAATACTATCAGAAGGTCTTTTTAGATACAGATTACATTAAACTTGGAAAGATACAACGGAGTTTTGAAAGTGCTATTAGAAACAATTGGGTATCTATAACTACCCCTAGAGGTACTAATATTAAATTCAAAATTGGTAACCGACCGGTTACTAAACAGGATGGTAATGCCTCCTCTAAAAGAGAACTTCAGCTCAACCTAATTGATAGAGAAATAGAACTGCCCTCTGGTGCGATTCGTGTAGCTCCAATTGAAGAAACAGTTGAGGGCACTATAGCCTTTCCTAACTCAATTTGGAATGGTGAGAAAGTGGAAGATCTCATGCTAACTTTTAATGCAGGAAAAGTAATTAAAATTGAGTGTACTATTGGAAAGGATGCAGTGAAAGCAGAATTAGATTCAGCTGGTGAGGCAGGCTACTCTTTCAGAGAATTTGCTTTAGGCTTTAATCCATTACTTGCTATTCCTAAAAAAAACCCTTGGATTCCTTATTATGGTTATGGAGCTGGAGTGGTAAGACTATCGCTAGGTGATAATTCAGAACTGGGTGGAAATGTAAAAGGAGGGTATGTAAGATGGAATTTCTTTACCAATGCTTCAGTGATAGTAGGAAAAGACACATGGGTCAAAGAAGGAAAATTCTTAATGGGATACTGAGACTAAACTTAATCAAAAAGACAATAGTCAATAATAGAGTATAAACATTTTACATTTTACAGTAAATAATCTATTTTTGCCGCAGTTCTTTGAAAGGTCAAATTAGATGAGTTTTTAACTTTTATGTAAAATTTTATGCAAGTGAAATGTACTGAGTCAGAAAAAAAATCTTAACTACCTATCAAAGCACTACAAACAATACAAATGGTCGCGTAGCTCAGCTGGATAGAGCATCTGCCTTCTAAGCAGACGGTCATAGGTTCGAATCCTATCGCGATCACATAAACTCCACATTAAGTGGAGTTTTTTTATAGAAAAGTATTTACTAATAAATATATTACTAATTTCTATCTTAGAAAGATATTTTATTTATACACTCAGACAATGAAAATAGGCGTTCCAAAAGAAATCAAACCTCAAGAAGCAAGAGTAGGTTTAACTCCTGCTGGTGCTTTGACTTTAATTCATTCTGGTCATCAAGTTTATATCCAAAAAGAAGCAGGATTGCTCAGTGGAATTACTGACGAACAATATCTTTATGTTGGTTGTGAATTGGTAGCAGATATTGAATCAATTTATAGTCTTGCTGAAATGATAATTAAAGTAAAAGAACCTCTAGAGAGAGAGTACAATTTAATTCAAAAAGGACAACTACTTTTTACATATTTTCATTTTGCTTCAAGTGAACAATTAACCAATGCAATGGTTAAAAGTGGGGCTATTTGTCTGGCTTATGAAACTGTTGAAGAGGATGGTAAACTTCCATTATTGATACCAATGTCAGAAGTGGCTGGGAGAATGGCAACACAGGAAGGAGCAAAGTATTTAGAAAAACCTTTTGGAGGTTTTGGGATTTTACTTGGAGGAGTTACTGGTGTTCAACCGGCGAATGTAATGATCATTGGTGGTGGGGTTTCTGGAACTGAAGCGGCTAGAATGGCAGCTGGACTAGGCGCTAATGTAACAATACTAGATACGGATTTAGATCGGCTAAGAGAGCTGGAAAGCACCATGCCTGCTAATGTAACTCCGGTTTACTCTAACCCCTTTACTATAGAGGAAGAACTAAAACGTTCACATTTGATTATTGGTACAGTTTTAATTCCAGGCTCTAAGGCACCCAAATTGATTCGAAAGGAAATGCTATCTCAAATGATGCTAGGTACTGTTTTAGTTGATGTAGCTATTGATCAAGGAGGTTGTTTTGAAACTAGTGAACCAACAACACACGATGCACCTATTAAAATTAAAGAAGGGATAATACACTATGCTGTAACAAATATGCCTGGAGCTGTTCCCAATACATCGACTACCGCTTTGACAAATGCTACTCTCAAATATGCTTTACAACTAGCAAATAAAGGTTGGAAAAATGCATGTAAAGAAAGTAAAGCTTTGGAAAAGGGTTTGAATATTGCCCGAGGTAAAGTTGTTTATAAAGAAGTTGCTGAGGCATTTGATTTGGAGTATATTGAAGTTTCATCTTTCATGCACTAATATGAAATTTACACCATCAAAACTCAACACCTTTACTTTTTTTAAGTTGCCCTCAGTTTGGTGGTGTGGTATAAGAGTGACCAAAATTGAAAATATTTTTTGCGAAGTTAAAGTTGTACATCGTTGGATTAATCAAAATCCATTTAAATCAATGTTTTGGGCAGTTCAGGGAATGGCAGCAGAATTAACTACTGGAGTATTAATTATGCAAGCTATTAAAAATTCAAAACGTAAAATTTCAATGTTGGTTCTTAATAATCGTGCTAACTTTTCAAAAAAAGCGAAAGGAAAAATTTTATTTGAATGTAATGAAAATCAAATACTATCTAAAGCCATGAATCAACTTCTTGAAACCCAAGTACCCCAAACTATTTGGCTTACCTCAAAGGGCGTTGATCAAAATGGTGATATAGTATCTACCTTTGAATTTGAATGGACCCTACTTTTAAAAAATTAAATTATGAATATATCTTTCGAGAATGAATTAAAACTTCCAGCAGTAGCAGCACCAATGTTTCTAATTTCTGGACCACAACTTGTTATAGAATGTTGTAAAAACGGAATTGTTGGTACTTTTCCAGCTCTAAATCACAGAACTACTGAAGGTTTTGAGGAGTGGGTTGTTGAAATCAAAGAAGCACTAAACATTTTTGAAAAGGAAACAGGAAATAAGGCTGCACCTTTTGGAGTTAATTTAATTGTACATCCAACAAACCCTCGTGTTCAACCTGATCTTGAAATTTGTATAAAACATAAGGTACCTATAATTATTACTTCTTTAGGTGCTGTTTCAGATTTAGTAAGTGCAGTTCATAGTTATGGAGGTTTAGTTTATCATGATATCATAAAAAAGCGACACGCAGAAAAAGCTGCTGAAGCTGGAGTTGATGGACTAATTCTTGTAGCTGCAGGAGCTGGAGGACACGCTGGAGCTCTTAGCCCATTAGCTTTGGTAAATGAAATAAAAAGTATCTTTAAAAAGACTATACTGCTTTCAGGCTGTATTAGTACAGGCAGAGATATTGCCTCAGCCCTTCAAATGGGTGCTGATCTGGCATATATGGGAACACGCTTTATCAATGTTAAAGAAAGTATGGCAGATCCTGAGTATCAAAAAATGATTATTAATAGTAAAGCTGAAGATATTGTATATACCGCAGCAGTTTCAGGTGTTAATGCCAATTTCTTACGACCTAGTCTAGAGGCAATGGGTATTACTGAAGAACTATGGAATCAAACTAAAAAAATTGACTTTGGAAGTGAATTAGACGCTGCAAAAGCAGAGGCTCAAGCATGGAAGACTATTTGGTCTGCTGGCCAGGGTGTTACCTCTATAGCAGATGTAAAACCTACCAAAGAACTTATAGAAAAATTGAAATCTGAATTCAAAAGTGCTTTGGAAGAACAAAGTGAAAATTACAATAAGTACTGCTTGTAAAGTAGGTTTTATATTTCCACACAAAACTAATTATTAGAGATAATTGCATTGTGTTTTTGCATGATACTAATAATCTCATCTTTTGGTATTGTCTCTCTTTTACGATTTTCTCTACCTATCATTGTTTCTGCAGCGAAAAGTGAATTAATGATTGCTTCTTCAGTTGCTTCTATTACAGCTAAGAATAATGGTGTTACTGCTTCATTTTTTAATTCTTGTGTTTTTAAAATAGAAACATTACTTTCATAAGGAACTAAATTATTATTTGCTGTAGAAACAGATATAACGTAATCACCACTACCGTTCGAAGCTATCCCTCCGGTTTTTGCCAACCCCATCATTGCCCTTTTTGCCAATCTCTCAAGATTTCTGGCTTTTAAAGGAGCATCAGTAATAACAACAATCATACAGGATCCATCAACGTCGTACTTATAATCTCTTGGATAATTATCCATTTCTTTTGCAATGGGAACACCATTAATCTGCAGGATACCTCCAAAGTTTGATTGTACCATAACACCGACAGTATAACTGCCGTATTTATTTGGAATAATTCGTGAGGACGTACCTATACCTCCTTTATAACCGAAACAACTAGTACCTGTTCCAGCTCCTACATTTCCCTCATCTATAAAACCATTTTTTGCATTTATAATTGCATTCAATACGTCTTGTTTTGTAACATGTTGACCCCGTATATCATTCAGCCAACCATCATTAGTTTCTCCTACAATTGAATTTACAGAATATACATCTTGATTTTCTTTTTGTTGGAGTGTATAACTTATTAATGCATCTGAAGCAATTGGGACACTAAGTGTATTTGTAAGAATTATGGGAGTTTCAATATTTCCTAATTCTTTTACCTGACTATAACCGGCTAATTTTCCAAACCCATTACCTATATAAATTGCTGCAGGAACTTTGGATTGAAAAATATTTTCTGAATGAGGTAAAATAGCAGTCACACCAGTTCGAACATTATCTCCTTCAATAATAGTAGTATGTCCAACCTTTACTCCTTCAACATCGGTTATTGAATTATATTTTCCAGTTTGCAAAACTCCTATTTCAATTCCATAATCTCTAGCTCTTTTTTTTTGAGAAAAAGCACTACAGAAAATAAGGAACAAAAAGAGTAGTAATTTTTGTTTTTTAAACATCATTATAGAATTTCTTTTAAAAATTTCTAGTTAAAGATTTTACTATTTTATTTTCAGAGAAAAATTCTTGAGCAATAACTTTTATGGTAGTATAAATAGGTACTGCGATTATCATCCCAACTGGACCAAGCAAAGTCCCAGAAGCAAGAATAACTATGAATATTTCTAAGGGATGTGACTTAACACTATTTGAAAAAATAAATGGTTGACTAAAAAAATTATCAATCAGCTGTCCAACAATAAAACCAATCATTACGTAACCAGTTTTAGGAAGGATAATACTACTGAAATCATTACCTATAAAGCTACTCATAGTTAACAGTAACATCAAAACACCACTAATAATCGGACCGAGATAAGGGATTAAATTCAATAAAGCACAGAGAAAAGCAATGATAAAAGCATTTTCTACTTTAAAAACAGCTAAAACAATACTGTAAATAATCATCAAAATACTAATCTGAAGAAGGAGTCCTAAAAAATAGCGTGAGAGTAAATTTTTTGTTTTTCCGATTGATTTTTTTACCCTATTACTCACATTATCATTTACAAGTGATAAAATAATTCGTTCTTGCAAGTGACTGTCTTTGAGGAAAAAGAAGAGAATAAAAACTACTGAAAATAAGCCTATGGTAAAACCACCCAATAATTCTAAGGTTTGGTTGAGTAATTCAGGCAGTAGTCCAAAATTCACATTTTGAAAGAGATTATCTACTGAAAATTGTTGTTGCCAAAAGCTATTATCTAAACTAAAATATGTTCCAATTTCATGAGTTACAGCTTCTATATTTATTTTGAGCTGATCGACCTCCAATAAGGAAAGGTTTTCTCCCTGCTGGATAAGCAGTGGAACAAAGAGTGAAAAAATACTTACCAAGATCGAGATAAGAAATGTAATAGTAATTGATGATGCCAGTACATTTTTTATTTTTAAACGACCGGTTAAAAACTTATTTATTGGTAGTCCAATTAAACTTACGATGCCTGCTATTAACATATAAATTAGCAAAGTTTTTATCTGAAGTAGTAACCAAATTAGGATACAGATCCCCGTTATTTGAATTACCGAACGAACTATTCCACTGGAGATATCTTTTGAATTCATATATTAAATATAGGAAAGTTTAGGGCTTCAATTCTTTTGTTGTTGAAGAAATACTGTGTGACAAGCTAGCAGCCCCGCTGTTTCTGTTCGAAAGCGTTGACTTCCTATACTTACTGAATGAATCCCTGCTTGTTCTGCTAACTCAATTTCCCTTAAACTAAAGTCCCCTTCAGGTCCAATAATCAGCGTTACTTCGTCTTGGTTTAGATTATAGTTTGCTAGGTTTTCTTTTGAACTTTCTCTACAATGTGCTATGTAACCATTAGTTATACCTCCCCCAATAAAATCAGAAAAAGTTTTAAGTGGTTGTATCTTAGGAAGATAAAATTGTTGAGATTGTTTGAGAGCCGCTATAGTAATCTTTTCAAATCGAAGGGTCCTATCAACTTTTCGTTCAGAATGTTCACAAAGGAGTGTCGTAATAGAAGCGATGCCCAACTCAGTCAATTTTTCAATTAACCATTCTATCCGATTATTGTTTTTTGTGAGGGCTATTGCAAGATGAATTAGTTTAATTGGTTGAGTGTGTTGAAGTGATGTTATTTTTTTTGCAGTAGTTGAATTTGAAGAAATATTAATTAACTCACCTTGCCATTCCAGTCCATTTCCATTGGTAATCGTAATTTTTTCTCCAATTTTTTTTCTCAAAACTTTAGTTAAATGCTTACTTTCCTCTTTTGAGAAAGAAAACTCTGAAAATTTAGCTTTTATATCTTTATCAAAAAATAGGATCATATTTAATATTTTAATCGAGATTCAGAAGTATCTGATAGAGAACCGAATTGTTTTTTTTCAAATTTATAATACGCTACTATTCCAATCATTGCTGCATTATCAGTAGTGTATTTAAAAGGAGGTAAAAAGACTTTCCATTTATGACTTATTTTTCTTGCAAGTAATTGACTTCGCAATTCTGAATTAGCTGCTACGCCCCCTCCAACAACTATTTCCTTAAGGCTTTGAAATCGTGCAACTTGTTCAATTTTATTTAATATAATTTGAACAAGTGAATATTGTAAACTAGCACAGAGATTATGGAGATTTTTCTTTATAAACCCTTTGTCTTTTTGAGTTTCTCTGTTAATGAAGTTAGTAAAAGCAGTTTTAATCCCACTATAACTGACATTATAGTCTTTCATGTTGGGTATCGGAAATTTAAATTTATATGGATCACCAGATTGCGCTAATTTATCTATCTGTGGTCCTGATGGATAGTCCAGACCCATCCGTTTTCCGCATTTATCAAAAGCTTCTCCAATAGCATCATCTAATGTAGTTCCTAATACTTCCATTTTAAAGTGGTCTTTAACCAAGACCAATTGAGTATGTCCTCCTGAAACAGTGACCCCTAAAAATGGAAATTTGGGTTTATTAATTCCATCCTCCTCAATGAAATTTACTAAAAGATGTCCTTGCATATGGTTTACAGGGATTAATGGAACATTTAATGATAAAGCAAGAGATTTGGCGAAAGCACTTCCTACTAACAAGGAACCTAATAATCCTGGACCTTGGGTATAAGCAATTGCAGTTAGATCATTTTTATCGATATTTGCTTGTGATAATGCCTGATGGACAACAGGAATGATTTTTGATTGATGAGCACGAGATGCGAGTTCGGGTACGACCCCTCCGTAAGCTTTGTGAATGGCCTGATTGGCTATGCAGTTGGAAAGAACTTTTCTGCCCTTGAGAACCGCGGCGGCGGTGTCATCGCAGGAAGATTCAATGGCTAGAATAAGTTCCGAATTAGGCAACATAGCGTTTTTTAAAGCGTTACAAAAATAAACGATTAGTATTAAAAAGAGTAATAAAATATTAGCAATCCTTTTAGGATGTATCCTTCTCATTTTTGGGATAGGAGTGATTCTGATTTCAACCTCATGGCTCCAGTCGGGTATTATGAATAAGTTTCTCAAAGATTTTGAAGAAACTACAAATCAAGAAATAACTTTTGAGCAAATAAACTTAAAGTGGGATGGATCATTTGAATTGACAGGACTCTTAATAGCTGATCATCACAATGACACACTTACATTTATCCAAAAAATTGAAACTTCATTTAAAGATTTAAAAAAACTTCAAAAAAATGATTTTAACTTTAACTATATCGAAGCCTCTGGAGTCTATTTAAATATTAAAAAATACCCAAAAGAAGAAGAACATTCTCTTAAAATTTTAATTGAAAAATTAAAGCAAGAGTCTCTAAATCAAAATAATTCATTTTTGAAAGTAGATCAGTTGGACCTCACAAACACAAAGTTTAATTACACTGACTTAAATTCATTAAAGAAACCAATTCAGTTTGATTCATTAAACATTTATGCTCAAAATTTAAGTTTTCATTCAGACACTCTAACTTTTATGCTAAATAACTTAAAAGGGATTCTTAAAACACCTTTTCAAGAGCAAATTGAAACAACTGAAATGCTGACTTACATGCCAGGTAGTCTCAAGTTAGAGAATTGGAAATTAATTTCCGGTAATAATAAGATAGAAGGTGCATTAAAATTACTAGGGCCAAATAATAGTTTTAGAGATTTCAATAACAAAGGAAAATTTGAATTGGTAGTAAATGAGAGTAATTTGGATCCTAAACGACTTGATCCCAAATCTTCTTTTTTAATTAATTCAAGTCCTTTAGAATTACAAACTAATATTACAGGAAGTTTCAATAATTTTAGATTTAAATATATTAAATTAAAAAATAATGAATTTAATTTCTTTGGTGACTTAGTTGTCAAAAATATTTTATATTCTGAAAAATTGAGTTGGGAGTTATTAATTTCGGAGGTACGACTGAATACACAGAAATTAGTTGAGAAAATTAATCCTTTAAAAGGTTTGAATAATTATTTTTTAGCAGACTCCATAAAATTTAACGGGAAGTTAGCTTTCCATAACTCAAAATTTGATTTTGAATTAGATTCCCAAAACCCTTGGGGGAATTTTACTACCGAGGGAAGCTTAGGTAAGAGCTTATTTAAAAATGACATAAAATATAAACCCTTTGATATAAAAGTAAAATTTGATTCCATTGATTTTTCAGTTTCTGAATTCTCAAGAAAAATATTTAGTTCTGGTGGTATTGTTGATTTAAAAGGTAATCTTAATCCAAAAAACGAGCCTTCCATGAATTGGATAATTCAAAAAATGTATCTCAATTCAAATAATTTTTATATTTCAAACATTGAATTAGAGGGGAGCTTCAAGAATAAGCAATTAAGAAATAAGCTGAGTGTTGATAATGATCTTATTCAGCTAAAAAGTGACTTGAGATTTGATTTTTCAGATTCATTACCCCAATATACCTTAGCAGCAAATATTTCTAAATGGGACATCAATCGTCTGGGAGTTAAAATTGGTGAGGGTAAACGTGAATTTAAAGGAGTGGTATTAGGCGGTTTTAGAGGAAAAAGTTTTGACGATTTAGAGGGGGAGTTAAAGATCTCAGCAGCTCAAATTTCAAATGAAAATAAAGTGGTTAAGATTAATCCAATTACAATTTCACAAAAGCTTTACGAAGGGAATACTCAACTAACTATAATTAATTCTGATTGTATTTCTGGCTCTGCTAAAGGGAAATTCAAAGCCTCACAATTGACAAAACTGTTTCAACAAACTCTCCATCAGGCATATCCTTTTTTACCAGAAAAACAGACGATAAAAGGCCAAGAGTTGCAATTTAATCTTAAAATTTACAAAAAACTTTTGGACGCTTTATATCCAGAATTCTCCATTTCAAAAAATATTACTCTCAAAGGTAAAATTGCCTCTGATCTAAAAAATTCAAATCTTTTTCTTGATGCTCCTCTTTTAAGATGGAATACAATACAGCTAGAACGCTTACATTTTCAAATTGACACTAATAATCCAATTTATAACACGTTTTTAAGTGTTGATCGAATCACTCAAGATTATATTAAAGGTAGGTCATTTAAAATGATCAGTACTAAGTTAAAAGATACCCTATATTTTCGATCAGAATTCACAAATGAATCAAAAGATAAGACTCCGTTTGAAATAAACTTTTATCATACCATGTCAGTTGATGGGACTTCTTCTTTTGGATTTAAAAGAACAAAATTTCCACTTGGAAAAGAAACTTGGATATTAAATCCTGACGATACTTCAAATCAAAAAATAAGTTACAATGCTAAAACTAAACAAATCATTATAACAGATTTATTAGCAGTCACAGATGATCAGTTAATTGAACTTTCCGGAGCTTATTATAATAAAGATAAATTCAATATTGATTTGGAAGTCCAAAATATTCTTTTAGAAAATTTACTTCCTGATAGTAGAGTGTTTAAACAACTTGGAAGTGCTGACTTAGACCTAGTGATCTCAAGATCTGCTGGAACAAATGAATTAGATATTTCAGCAAATATAGATGATTGGAATATTAATGGTCAGCAATTAGGTCTATTTAATTTTAATGCAATAGGTAATTCACTAATGAATACTTATCTAGTAAGTTTTAATTTAGAAAAAGATTTAAAAAAAGAAATTTCAGCTAAAGGAATTTGGCAAGGTTTGGAAGATCCTTCACTCAATTTAAACATAAGTTTTGACAGCTTGAATTTGAATTTTTTGTCTCCATTAGGGAAAGATGCTATAAAGAATATAGCAGGTAGAATTACTGGGGATGTTAATTTGTGGGGGTCATTGAATAAATTAAATCACAATGGATCTTTAAATCTGGAAGATGCGAAAATAACTATTCCCTACCTTAATATTGACTATGAAGCGGAGACCACACTGGTTGATCTTTCAAATCAAGACTTTAATTTCAAAGAGACTAAACTTTTTGATTCAGCAGAAGGAACCTCAGCACTTTTGAATGGAAAGTTGTCTCATCTAAATTTTAGAGATTGGAGTTTGGACATGAATATTGATTCTGATCGAATGCTATTATTAAATACACCAAAAGATTCTGAGTCATTATTTTTTGGAAAAGGATTTTTGGATGGAAACTTAAATTTAAGTGGCCCAACTAAAAATTTAAAAATTTCACTTAAAGGGTCAACAAAGGAGGGAACTTCTATTAAAATTCCATGGGCGGAGAGTTATGGTTTATCTGATAATGACTTTATAAAATTTATTGATAAAAATAAACAATATGTAAAAGATTTTAAGAGTGAAGAAAAAGTATTAAAAGAAATCCGAGGTTTGGAAATGGATTTTGAATTGGATCTGACAAATGAAGCCTCAATCGAAATTGTTATTGATCAGGAAACAGGGAGTTACTTAAGTGGTAGGGGTGCTGGAAATCTTTTTATGGAAATTAATACTAGTGGAAAATTTAATATGTGGGGTGATTTCATAACTTCTGATGGGATATACAATTTTAAAAATCTAGGTGTAATTGATAAGAAATTCAATCTTAAACCAGGAGGGTCAATTATTTGGGAAGGTAATCCATTAGATGCTCAAATGAATTTAGAGGCGGTTTATAATGTTCCAGGAGGGGCCAATCCAGCATTGCTTTTGGATAATCCAAACTTTAATAAAAGTATACCTACAGAAGTTTTGATTCGTTTACAAGGAAATCTTTTAAAACCAGAGGATCCAGCGTTTGAAATTAATTTTCCAAATACTAGTGGAACAGTAGCTTCAGAAATTAATTATCGCCTAGCAGACCCACAGCGTAGTCAATTACAAGCCATTTCACTTCTGTCTCAAGGAATCTTTATAAATGAAGTAAGTGTATCTATGCAGGGAATTACAAATAACCTATACCAAAAAGCCTCTGATATAGTCAGTAATCTTATTGGTGAGGACAATGATAAATTAAAAGTTGGTATTGATTACCTTCAAGGTGATAAGAGTGCTCTATTAGATATTGCAACTCAAGATCGCTTAGGGTTCACCTTATCCACTAAAATTAGTGATCGTGTCTTATTGAATGGTAAAATTGGAGTTCCTGTAGGTGGATTAGAGCAAACCTTGATTGTAGGTAATATTCAAATTGATTTTATACTTAACGATGAGGGCTCACTTAGGGCAAAAGTTTTTAACAAAGAAAATGAATTTCGATATATTGGCGACGAATTAGGATACACCCAGGGATTTGGATTGTCTTATGATGTAGACTTTAATACTTTTAAAGATCTAATTAAAAAGATTATTACAAATCAGATTTCAGAAACTACATCAGATCAAATTGAAAAGGAAGATACTGTAATTGGAGGAGTTCGCTTTATAAATAAGAACGAATTATAGTATTATGTATAATTTATATAAAATTTCTTTGTGCGTTAGTCTTCTGTTGATATAATGCTTAAATTTGCAGCGAATTATCATGAATGAAAACAAGCATTAAAAGAATTGGTGTATTAACATCTGGAGGAGATGCTCCTGGCATGAATGCTGCCCTTAGAGCTGTTGTCAGAACTGCTGCTTTTCATTCAATTGTATGTATTGGGATTTATCGAGGTTATCAAGGACTTGTTGATAATGACGTAAGATTAATGAATGCACGAAGTGTAAATAATATAATTAATAAGGGCGGGACTATCCTTAAGTCAGCTAGATGTTTAGAGTTTAGGACAAAAAAAGGAAGAGTTTCAGCTTTCAAGACAATACAAAAAAACGATATAGAGGCTTTAGTTATTATTGGAGGTGATGGATCATTTACTGGTGCTATGATTTTTCAGTCAGAGTTCAATATTCCAGTAATTGGAATACCAGGAACTATTGACAATGACATATTTGGAACATCATATACAATTGGCTATGATACGGCCTTGAATACCGTAATAGAAGCTGTAGATAAAATTAGAGATACTGCTATTTCTCATAACCGACTATTTTTTGTAGAAGTAATGGGAAGAGATGCAGGACATATAGCTCTTAATACAGGTATTGGCGCTGGAGCTGAAGAAGTTTTGATTCCAGAGGAAGATATGGGACTTGAACGATTACTAGAGTCACTAAAAAGAAGTGAAAAGACAGGAAAATCTTCCAGTATAGTTATTGTTGCTGAAGGTGATAAAACAGGTAAAAATGTTTTTGAAATAGCAGAATATGTGGAAAAGAATTTACCTTATTATGATGTAAGGGTATCAGTTCTTGGACATATGCAGCGTGGCGGAAGCCCAAGTTGTTTTGATCGTGTACTAGCATCTAGAATGGGTTTATATGCTGTGGAAGCTCTTCTTGAGGGAAAATCAAATGTAATGGTTGGAGTGAAAAGTGAAAAAATGATATTGAGTCCTCTTGTAAAGGCAATTAAAGGAAAATCAGAAATTAATAAAGATTTAATCCGCGTATCTGATATTTTAACAATCTAACATAAATAATTAATAAATTAAAATCGATTAAAATGGCAATAAGAATTGGAATCAATGGATTTGGAAGAATAGGTAGGCTGGTATTTCGTTCAGCAATGAAGCAGAACGATGTAACTATAGTAGGAATAAATGATCTCCTAGATATCGACCATCTCGCTTATTTATTAAAATACGATTCAGTACACGGAAAATACGATGGAACAATCGAAATAAACGGAAGTAATTTAGTTGTTGATGGCCATTCTGTGCGTATTTCTGCTGAACGCGATCCTTTATCTATCGGATGGGGAAAAATGAATACTGATGTAGTAGCAGAATGTACAGGAATTTTTACTACACTTGAAAAAGCTCAAGCCCACATTGATGGAGGAGCAAAAAAAGTAGTTATTTCTGCTCCTTCAGCTGATGCACCCATGTTTGTTATGGGCGTAAACCACACCTCGGTAGAACCTAATCAAACAATTATATCGAACGCGTCATGTACTACAAATTGTTTGGCTCCAATAGCAAAAGTTTTAGATGACAATTTTGGTATTGAAGAAGGTTTAATGACTACTGTTCACGCGACAACAGCTACTCAATTTACTGTTGATGGACCTTCAAAGAAGGATTTTAGAGGAGGTAGAAGCTCTTTAATTAATATCATGCCTGCTTCAACAGGAGCTGCTAAAGCAGTTACTAAAGTTATACCTTCACTTGTGGGGAAATTAACAGGTATGGCTTTTAGGGTACCTACTGCTAACGTCTCTGTAGTCGACTTAACTGTGAAACTTGAAAAAGATACCTCTTACAATGAAATAAAAAGTATTATGAAAAAACATGCTGATTCAGACATGAAAGATATATTAGGTTATACTGATGAAGCTGTTGTTTCTCAAGATTTTGTTGGTGATATTAGAACTTCAATTTTTGATGCTAATGCCGGTATGGAGTTAAATTCAAAATTCTTCAAAATTATTTCTTGGTATGATAATGAATGTGGTTATTCCAATAAGCTTATTGATTTAGCGAAACATATTAACCAGCTCTAAGTTTCATATACAAATGATTTTAGTCGTTGACAGTGGATCTACAAAAACAGATTGGATTGCTGTAGACAAAAAAGGTGAAACTCTTTTTTCTACTCAAACCCTAGGTTTAAACCCACAAGTTCTTTCTAGTGCTATTCTTAAGGAGCGTATTATCAATAATTTTGATTTATATCAAAACAGAAAACAAGTAACTCACTTATATTTCTATGGAGCAGGCTGTGGTGTTGATTCTCCCCAAAGAAGAATCCGTAGGGTTTTTGACGAAATTTTTATTAATAGTGAAATTGTAATTAAAGAAGATACCTTTGCTGCAGTATACGCTGCATCAGATAAAGGTGAAAAATCAATTATTTGTATTTTAGGCACAGGTTCTAATTGCACCTATTTTGACGGTCTAAATATCGAACAACGCGTAACTTCTTTGGGATATATACTTATGGACGAAGCAAGTGGTAATTTCTATGGGAAACAGCTAATTCGGAGTTACTATTTTAAGACGATGCCAGAAGACTTGGCAAAAGAATTTGAACAAGAATATGACTTATCTCCTGATACAGTCAAGGAAAATATTTACCGTCGTGAAAACCCTAACACCTATTTGGCTTCTTTTTCAAAATTTTTAATCAAGCATAAAAAAAACAAGTTGTTTCAGGATATTATTCAAAAAGGTCTTGATCGATTTATAAATCATCAGATTTTACAATTTCAAAATGCAAAAGAAATCCCAATTCATTTTATAGGATCAGTTTCATTTTATTTAAAAGATGAAATTAAAAAAGCACTAAAATTAAAAGGTTTAGTGATGGGCAGAATAGTCCAAAGGCCAATTGATGAGCTAGTTAAATATCACAAAAATTTAATTGAGGGAACTTAGAGATCGATTGATTAATTATTAGGAAATAATTCTAAATAATGACGTATATAATATCGATAAGATTAATCAACTGCAATCATAGAAATTTCAATTCGAACGGATTTGGGTAGTGTTTTTACCGCTACGGTTTCTCTTGCAGGAGCAATATCATTATCAAAATAACTTCCATAAACTTCATTTACCTGACCAAAGTTATCCATATCATCCAAAAATATAGAAGTTTTAACTACCTGTTTAAAAGTCATTTCAGCTGCATCTAAAATTGCTTCTAAATGTCTCATAACCAAATCAGTTTCCTCTTTTATTGTCCCTCTAAAAAGTTCCATCTTATCTGCTTCAATCGGAATTTGTCCTGAAATATAGAGAGTGTTACCAGCCTTTACTGCTTGATTGTATGGACCCAAGGGTGCAGGTGCATTTAACGTGGTGATAATTTTTTTTTTCACTTTTTTACTTAAAGTTAATTTAAATATTTAATTTATCTTCTATTGGGTAAACTCTGTTTTTCATACTTAACATCACTTAATAGACCTGACTTAATTCCAATAAAGAAATTCCATGAAGCTCTTTCACTGAAGGGTACCCAGCTAAAGTTAAGTCGCCAACTACTGAGGTCTCGATTAAAACGAAGTTGGGTATATGTAAAACCCTCTCCTTTAAAGTCATATCCAGAGGATAATCCAACTTTCCATTTGGGTGTTAAATCTACATTACCCGAAAACATTAATGAGTTATTGCTAATATCTTTTTGTCCCCTTGAATTATTGTAAGTTAATGAATATGCAAAATTAATATCCCAAGGTATCTTTGTTCGATAACTAGGATAAGCAGGCACAGACTCACTATCTTGGGAGTCAGTCATACGTCTATCAGTAAAGTCTTCAGCACGGCCAAATAAATCGTCTTCTCTTCCTCCGCTAGACGCTGATTCCTTTTGAACTCTTTCATTTGAATCGTCTTCTTCCTCCTCATTACCACCTAATTCACTACTTGAAAATGAATAACTCATATTTACATTTGCACTTGTCATTCGAAAAAGGCCACCCCCATTTGTAATATGATATTTATTAATTCTCAAATTATTTTCGTTTAATGTGTAGGGATCTAAAGTTGCTCCAAAATTGATAATCATTTTATTTTTTATCAATGAAAAACCAGAGGATACTCTCGTTGGACTCCATCGAAGAGTATCTGCTGCAAAATTATGAGATGTTGAAAGATTTAAGTTATTTAATAATATAATTTTTTTTGGTCCAGTAGCAGTAGAATCATTATCCTTAACTTTTGCTTCAAAGTTATTTCCTAAGCTAATTCCCATGCTATTCGATAACGACTTTGAGGGGATGCCAAAAAGACTATTTTTATAGCGTGTGTATTCAGCAGTATTCCCATCGGCATCAACAATGTAAGTGTCATAATACTTTTCAAAACTTGGTCTATTTGTATAGCTTATTGAAGGTCTTATTGTATGACGAATGGATTGAATTTTCTTATTCTCTCCAAAATTAAAAGTTCCATAGATTGTTGTTCCCAATGAGGCACTAAGATTGTATTGTCTGAAAGTTCCAACCTTATTGATTGTGTCTTTTACGGCTACATCTAAATCACTATTATAATCAGAAAAACGAACTAAATTTTGCGTCCATATCTCTTCATAGTTAGCACTAGTAGACATACTAATGTATTTGAAAAGTTTAAAATTTGTACTAAGAGGAATTGAGTGCTTCATGCCCGTTTTAGCATTGTCAAACATATTTGGACTGAAGAGCGCATCTTCAGTGGTTATTATTCTATTTTCTGCACGACTGCTATATTGAAAATTGATGTTTTGAAAAAATCCTTTTTTAGCTCCTAACTTGGGCGCAAAAGGGTAAATCCTTTCCATATTAGCTTGAAAAGTAGGAAGCGTTAAATTAACAGATTTTGATTGAGAATTTTGAGACATAGTTGATGTAAGCGATATATTTACTCGCGGATACTCTGGGAAAGTTTTAGAATAAGATATCGACGAACTTAAATTATTATTAAGAAAGTTTGGAGAATTTAATTGATTTACTGATTGTCTGTAATAATCACTACTTCCAAAGTTTACAGAGGCTGAAAATGTTGAATTTGGACTTGATTTAGAATCTTTGCTGTGATTCCAACGAACGTTAAATACCGTTGATTTTGAATAATCGGGTAAACCACGGGCTTCGTTAATTAAGTTTTCATATCTGAAACTAAAAGTTCCTCTATATTTATATCGAACATTGTATTGGGAGTCTCCACGAAAACCGTAACTTCCATTAGTATAATAATCAGCTATTAGAGTAAAATCAAAAAAATCTGATAATGCTAAATAGTAGCCTCCATTTTGAACAGAATATCCTCTCAAATTGCTTTCGCTTATTGAGGGAATTATGAAACCTGACTCTTTAGTCTGAGACGATGGGAAATAGGCAAATGGAATGCCTACAGGGGTGGGAACATCTGCAATAAACATATTAGTTAGTCCAGATATAATTTTACCACCAGGTATTATTTTTCCTTTTCTTATTTTAAAATAATAGTCAATGCCTTCATCTTCCCCACCAATTAATTCTCCTGCCGTACTAACTCTGGCATCTTTTATGAAATATACAGAATCATTTTGTTTTTTGGTTAGGGCAGCGAAAATATCCATTCCATTTTGCCCTGATTTTGAATTCCAAATTAAAGCTTTTTGTGTGTCAAAATTAAATCTAATAGAGTCTGGATTAACTTCATTACTGCCTTGTTTAAAAAATGGATACTGTACCAAAGTTGAGTCAAGTTCTATTCTTCCAGCATTAACTTCATTCGTTTTATAATCTAAAATAATAATACCTGCACGAAGCTCTATATCTTGATAATATAATTCCGCTTCGTTAAAAAGAATAAGTTTATTATTTTGTCTGTCGATTTGGACGCAATCTTTTGCTGTATATTGAACTTCAGCAAGAAGTAGCGGTTTTTTTTCTTCTTTTTGAGGAATGCTATCAAACAAGACCTTTTTCGAAACTGTCTCAGAAGTAGGAGTTTGAGCATTAATAATTCCAATTGCTAAGAAAAGGAGAAAATTTGCTATATGATAGAATTTTGATTGCAAACTGATAAGCCCTAAATTTGTTGTGCTTTGTTCAAATGTCAAAATTAACGATAATTTTAAGTATGTATCAACATATTAATCTATTTCTGTTTTTCAAATAAAAGTTAAAAATGAGAAACTTTCTTCTTTTTATTTCTTGTGTCTTTTTTACTTTTCTAGTTGCAGGTCTTAATTCTAAAATATATGCTCAAGACAAACCTTTTGTTGTGGTTTTGGATGCAGGTCATGGAGGGCACGATTCTGGAAATAGAGGAAACGGTTATTATGAAAAAAAAATAGCCCTAAGCATTGCCCTCAAAATTGGCGCTCAACTTGAAAAACTTTCTGGAATAAAAGTAATCTATACGCGTAAAAAAGATGTATTTGTTGATTTAATTGATCGTGCAGCGATTGCTAATAAGGCTGATGCAGACTTATTTGTTTCGATTCATTGTGATGCTTTTACCTCTTCAAAAGCATTTGGAGCTGGAACATTTGTTCTTGGACTCCATGAAAATGAGCGTAACTTCAAAGTAGCCCAAAAAGAAAATTCAGTAATTTTTCTTGAAGAAAATTATGAACAGAAATATGACGGTTTTAATCCAAATGATCCCGAATCGGTAATTAGTTTAATTCTTATGCAAGAAACCTATTTAGACCAGAGTATAGCTGCTGCGAGTACAATTCAAAACAGTTTTGTTGATAATTTACAACGTAAAGATAGAACAGTTAAACAGGCTGGATTTGTGGTTTTGAAATATACTTATATGCCTAGCGTTTTAGTTGAAACAGGGTTTTTAACCAATAGCGCTGAAGGTTCTTTTTTAAATTCATCAAAAGGGCAAAATCAAATGGCTAATGCCATTTCTAAAGCAATTATCAATTATAAAAATCAACGTCAAGCTGATGTTCAAAATGAAGTAATTACAACAGTAAATATAGAACCAGAGAAAAAAATAAAATATCAAAAGGCTTCGAATTTGTTGTTTAAGATTCAAATTGCGGCAAGTAAGAATAGAATTACGACTAAAGCCTATAATTTTAAAGGATTGTCACCAGTAAGCAGAGAAAAAAGTGGTAAAATATATCGTTATTTTTATCAAAGTACTTTTAATTATGATGATGCTAAAGATCATTTGAATACCGCAAAAAAAAGAGGATATTCTAATGCATTCTTGGTTGTTTACAATGGTGATAAAAAAATATCAATTAGTGATGCACTAGAGCTTTTAAAATAATATTTTTCTGAAAATAATTCCTAAATTTGTAGAGCATTAAATAACAATTTATTTTGAAAATATCTCGTGAATTAAAGACCGGAGTTTTAATTATTACTTGTATTGCCATTTTTATTTTTGGATTCAACTATCTCAAAGGTACTTCGCTACTCAATAATGATAAAATTGTTAAAGCTACATATAGTGATGTTGAGGGATTAGTTATTGGAGCTAATGTCACAATAAGTGGTATGAATGTCGGCAAGGTAAAAAATATTGATTTTGATGAAAATTATGAGAAAATCCTGGTTACATTCAGTCTCCGAAATGATTTAAATTTTTCTAGCCAAAGTAAAGCCCAGCTATATGAGGCTGGCCTAATAGGAGGTAAAGCGATAGCGATCATACCTATTTACGAACAAGGAAGTATTGTAAAAGATGGTGATGTTTTACCATCGGATATCAAACCAGGTTTAACAGAATTAGTGAATCAGCAAATAGCTCCCTTACAAGATAAAATTGAGGGGCTCTTAACATCTGCTGATTCTTTGTTTGCCGGTGTAAGTAATGTGATGAATTATGATACTCAAAATAATTTGAAATTGGCACTAGAGGGACTCTCAGTAAGTATAAATAATATATCTAGATTAACTGAAAACATGAATCATATTGTAACTCAAAATGAACAAAATTTTAAAGGTACTATGAATAATCTGAAAGATACCTCTAAAAATTTAAGTCAAATTACAAATTCTTTCAAAAAAATGCCCTTAGCTTCTACTATCAAAAATTTTGAGGAAACATCTGCAGATTTAAAAATGATTATTTCACGGTTGGAAACAGGAAATGGCTCAGCTGGAAAGTTTCTCAATGACGATGCACTTTATAACAAACTGTTGGGTTCATCAGAAGCTTTAGAGACATTACTTAATGATTTGAAAGCAAACCCAAAAAATTACGTTCACTTTTCTATTTTTGGTAGAAAGTAAAGTAAAAATAATAAGAAAGATAAAAAATGACACTGTGTCATTTTTTATATTTAATTTTACCAATAAAATTTAATGGCCCTTTTTCCAAATTTAATTTTTCTTAGTTTACTTGTTCTTGGGATCGGTCTTTTTGCCAGAAACATATCACGTATTAGACGGAATATTTTAATAGGTAAAGAAGTGTATCGAAGTGACAATAAGTCTCTTCGATGGTCTCATATGATTCGTGTCGCTTTGGGCCAATCTAAAATGAGTACAAGACCTTTAGCTGCATTTTTGCATCTTATTGTTTATGTGGGTTTTATACTTATCAATATAGAACTTCTTGAGATTGTTCTCGACGGACTTATCGGAAGTCATAGGCTTTTTGCTCCTTTTTTGGGTATATTATATAACTTCCTTATTGGGACTTTTGAAGTTTTTGCTTTCTTAGTGTTAATTTCAGTTATTGTTTTTTGGACAAGACGAAATGTTGTTAGAATAAAACGCTTTTGGAAGCCAGAGATGAAAGGGTGGCCAAAAAGAGATGCAGATTTCATCTTGTATTTTGAGGTTGTTTTAATGCTTTTATTTTTGTCGATGAATGCAACTGATTCAATACTTCAGGATCGAGGTGTAGAAACCTACATAAATGCTGGTAGTTTTCCTATTTCCCAATTTTTATATCCACTTTTTGATGGACTAAGTGATCAGGCCTTAATAATTTTTGAAAGATCTTTTTGGTGGCTTCATATTTTAGGAATATTAATATTTTTAAATTATTTATTTTACTCTAAACATTTACACATACTTTTGGCTTTCCCCAACACCTTTTATGCCAATCTAGAACCTGAAGGAAGATTTGAAGTTGATTCTCACATTAAGAATGAAGTTATGCTGATGATGCATCCTGAGAAAGAAATTTCAGAGAACAAGGCTAGTCCCCCAGATAAATTTGGTGCAAATGATATATTTGACTTAAAGTGGACACAATTGATGAATGCATACAGTTGCACAGAATGTGGAAGATGTTCTGATGTTTGCCCAGCAAATCAAACAGGAAAGAAATTATCCCCTAGAAAAATAATGATGGATACCCGTGATCGATTAGAAGAAGTTGGAAAAAATATTGATGTAAATAAAGGAGTTTTCAAAGACGATAATAAAAAGTTGTTAAACAACTATATTAACCCAGAAGAGCTTTGGGCTTGTACTACATGTAATGCGTGTGTTGATGCTTGTCCAATTGCAATTGATCCTCTTTCTATTATTATGGATATGAGACAGTATTTGGTTATGGAGCAATCGGCTGCACCACAAGAACTTAACTCAATGATGGGAAACATCGAAAACAACGGCGCCCCATGGCCTTTTAATAATCAAGATCGTTTGCAATGGGTAAACGAATAATTATATTAATTTTAATTTATGGAACGAGAAGAAGCGGAAAGTTATTTGCATAAAAAAGTTGAATCAGGGGAGGTTGTTAGTCCTGTTTTGCCGGAAGGAATCAAGAACTACCTTATAGATATTGATGGAACCATCTGTGATGACATTCCCAACGAAGAACCTGAGAGAATGGCAACTGCAAAACTGTATCCAGACGCATTAGTCACACTTAATCAATGGTATGATGAAGGTCATCTCATTTGTTTCTTTACATCCAGAGTTGAAGCTCATCGCTCAGTTACTGAGGCGTGGTTGAGGGATAATAAGTTTAAATATCATAGTTTAGTTATGGGTAAACCCAGAGGTGGAAATTATCATTGGATTGATAATCACCTTGTTAAGTCAACACGCTACAATGGAAAGTTTACAGATCTCATTGAAAAAGAAGTTACCATTGAAGTTTTTGATGATGGTCAACCAGAATCTTAGGAGATGAAACTTGAAGTCCCTACATTAGCATCTCTCGAGGCTGAAGGTAAAAAAGCTTCAGTTGTTTTTTGGGTTGGGTGTGCAGGAAGTTTTGATGATCGAGCTAAAAAGATAACAAAGGCTTTCGTTAAAATATTGAATCATACTAATACTTCTTTCGCAGTTCTTGGAAAAGAAGAAAGCTGTTCAGGTGATCCAGCGAAAAGAGCCGGGAATGAATTTTTGTTTCAAATGCAAGCAATCCAAAATATAACAACCTTAGATCACTATGGTGTGACTAAAATTGTAACCACTTGCCCTCATTGCTTCAATACTTTAAAAAATGAATATCCAGAGTTAGGTGGCCATTATAAAGTAATGCATCACACACAGTTTTTAAAATCACTTATCAAAGAAGGTAGCTTAAAAGTTGAAGGGGGAATGTATAAAGGAAAACGTATAACATTTCATGATCCATGTTATTTAGGACGAGCGAACAAGATATTTGAGGCCCCTCGTTCTTTAATTGAAAAACTAGATGCCGAATTGGTTGAAATGAAATCTTGTAAAACCAATGGATTATGTTGTGGTGCAGGGGGTGCGCAAATGTTTAAAGATGCTGAAGCTGGAGATAAAGAAATCAATATTAAAAGAACTGAACAAGCACTTGATACAAATCCTAATATTATTGCAGCAGCTTGTCCTTTCTGCAATACCATGATGACAGATGGGCTTAAGAATAAAAAGCAAGAACATTCTGTAAAAATACTAGATGTAGCCGAGCTAATTGCAAACTCAAATAATTTGTAGCTAATGATTGTTCCTTTCGAAAAATTATCACCCAAGTCTAGAGTTTGGATTTATCCTTCCAATCGATCTTTTCTTGATAGTGATATTAAATCTATAAAAAGTTCTTTGACTGTTTTTCTTTCTGGCTGGACAGCACATAATCAGGATCTAGAAGCAGGCTTTGATTTACCTTACAATCGTTTTATAATAATAGGATTAAATCAAGAACAAACAAGAGCTAGTGGATGTTCCATAGATGCGTCAGTTCATTTTATTCAAAAACTTGAACAAAAACTAGATTTGATTCTTCTCGATAAAATGAATGTAACTTTTAAACAAGGTGACTATTTATCTCATAAGAATTTAAAGGATTTCAAAAAAATGGCCAAAGAAAAAGCAGTAAATAAGTCGACAATTGTTTTTAATAATTTGGTTGACACAAAAGAGGCTTACCAAAATTTTTGGGAAGTCCCTGCTGAAGAAAGTTGGCATAGCCGCTTTTTTTAATAAGCAAAATCTCAATCAATTGAAATATATAATAAGTTCTTTTATTTGTTTCTCTTTTCTGGTTCAAGGTCAGACAATAGACCCACTCAAAGTTGATTTATCAAATCAGTATGCCCAGAAAAAATGGGTTGACAGTGTTTATAAAAGTTTATCACTAAATGAGAAAGTAGGACAATTGTTTATGCCTATGGTTTTTAGTGAAAAAGATAGTTTACATTACTTCCAAACCTTAAAACTAGTTAAGGAACAAAAAGTAGGGGGTCTTATTTTTTCTCGTGGTGGACCACTAGAACAAAGTCATTGGTTAAATGATTTTCAGGCACAATCTAAAACTCCTTTATTAATTGCTATGGATGCAGAGTGGGGGGTAGCAATGCGTTTGGACTCAGTTAAACCCTTTCCATGGTCTATGACTCTGGGGGCAGTTAATGATTCACTATTACTTAGAAAAATCGGACAACGAATGGCAGAACAAGAAAAAAGACTTGGAATTCATTATAGTTTTGGTCCAGTACTTGACATCAATACAAATCCTAATAATCCAATTATTGGAAATAGATCTTTTGGTGCTTCAAAAGAACGTGTGAGTAGACAAGCGTTGGCTATTATGAGAGGCCATCATGATTTTGGAATTTTAACTTCTGGTAAACATTTTCCAGGACATGGTGATACAGCTTTAGATTCTCATAAAACACTTCCTACAATAGAATTATCATCTAAACGAATTAAAAGTATTGAGCTAGAACCTTACAATAGATTAATTGATGCAGGCTTGTCATCAGTTATGGTAGCTCATTTGAGTGTACCTTCCTTAACAAAGAAAGGGTTACCAACTTCATTATCTAAAGATATAATTCAAAAAATTTTGATTGATGAAATAGGTTTTAAGGGATTAATTGTCACTGATGCTTTAAATATGAAAGGGGTATCGGAATATTATAAAGTGAAAAATATAGATTTAGCTGCCTTTAAGGCTGGAAATGATTTATTATTGATTTCAAATGATATTCCTGAGGGAATTAGAGCTATTACTGAAGCTATTGAAAGAGAGGAAATTACAGAAGCAAGATTAGCTAATTCTGTAAAAAAAATATTAAAAGCAAAATATAAAGTAGGCTTATCAAATTATAAACCTGTGATTATTGAAAATCTTATACAAGATTTGAATACTCCTTTTGATGATGCTTTACATGCAGAAGCAATAGGAAAAGCATTGACATTGTTAAAAAATAATAACTCTCTTTTACCTTTAAAAAAAGTCAAAAATTTAGGTCACCTTCCATTAGGGGATGCTTCGAGTAGTTCTTTTCAATCTCAACTGTCTAAATATCAAAAGACAACCACTCTTTATGGGGTTACTCAATCTAATGCTTTAGAAAAAGCAAGAAATATTGATACACTAATCATCAGTTTCCATCGATCTAATGATAGCCCATGGAAAGATGGAAGTTTTAACAATAATGAAATAAAAATTATCAATAAACTTGCTTTAACTAAAACTATAATTTTAGACCTATTTGTTAATCCATATTCACTAAAATCAGTTAAGAATATAAAAGGGATAGATGCACTTTTATTGAGCTATCAAAACAGTTCTATTTCACAAGAATTAAGTGTTGATGCATTATTTGGGACTCAGGATATAAAAGGGGAACTTCCTGTAGATATCTCAGATTTTTTCAGTGAGGGTTCTGGTATAGAACTCAAAGGAAATTTTAGACTTGGCTTTTCAAGTCCGGCAAATGTAGGAATGGATAATAAAAAGTTAATTGAAGTTGATAAACTTGCATTACAAGCCATCGATTCTATGATGACTCCTGGAATTCAAGTTTTAGCGGCACGTAACGGAAAGATATTTTACCAAAAAAACTTTGGGTTTCACACTTATAAAAAGGAACAAAAAGTAAAATCAACTGACCTGTACGATTTGGCTTCCCTTACAAAGATATTGGGAACACTGCCGCTTGTTATGCAATCGATAAATGAGTGATCTATATCACTAGAAACTACTGTAGCCGAATTACTTCCAGATTGGAGTGATACGAATAAAGCCAAGTTAACACTAAGAGAGATGCTTTCGCACTATGCACGATTAGTTCCTTGGATTCCATTTTATAAAGAGACGTTAAATGATAAGGGCTTCCCAAAGAAATCGAAATACCGGTCAGAGTTTTCCCCAAAATTTTCAATCAAAGTTGCTAAAGACTTATTTTTAAATACAGATTTTGAAAAGGAAATATATGACCAAATAAGGACAAGTGAATTAGTTGATTCTTTATCTTATCTATATTCAGATTTACCCTACTATATTTTAAAAAAATATTTCGAAAGTTCATTTAATAAAAGTTATGATAAATTGGTTGCGGAAAAAGTATTTAATCCCCTCGGTTTAAAAGAAATCACTTATTCCCCATTAAATAAATTTGACACAATAAAGATTGTTCCTTCAGAGATTGACGATTATTTTCGCAATCAAAAATTAGATGGGTATGTTCATGATATGGGTGCTGCCATGCAAAATGGCATAGGGGCTCATGCAGGTCTCTTTGGAAACTCAGAGGCTGTGGCATCAATCATGCAGATGTATCTTCAGGGTGGAGCATATAACGGTATTCAATTACTGGATTCGAAAACTATAGCATCTTTTAATTCATGTTCTTACTGTTCTGTAGGAAATAGGAGGGGAGTAGGATTTGATAAGCCACAATTAGAAGGTGTTCACATTTCAACTTGTGGATGTGTATCTGAAAAAAGTTTTGGACATTCCGGATATACTGGAACTTATGCTTGGGCTGACCCTGAAAAACAAATAGTAATTGTTATCTTGGCAAACAGAACGTATCCTGATGACGACTTTGCATTCAGTAAAAATAATATAAGAACACGTTTGCAAGAGCTTTTTTATAACGCAATAATAAACTAAAATCTAAAGAAATTGAATATAGCAATTGTTTGTTATCCTACTTTTGGAGGAAGTGGTGTTGTAGCGACGGAGTTAGGAATCGCTCTTTCAGCTAAAGGACATGAAGTTCATTTTATCACCTATCACCAACCTGTTCGCCTTGAAGCACTTCAGCATCACAGTATACACTTTCATGAGGTAAATATCCCTGAATACCCCTTATTTAAATACCAGCCCTATGAATTAGCACTTTCAAGTCGTTTGGTAGACGTGGTAAAAAATGCTCACATTGATGTGTTGCATGTTCATTATGCCATTCCCCACGCATATGCAGCTTACATGGCTAAAAAAATGCTAATGGATGAAGGGATTCAGATTCCTATAGTAACAACATTGCATGGTACAGACATCACTTTAGTTGGAAGCCATCCTTTTTATCGACCAGCAGTTACTTTTAGTATTAATCATTCCGATCGAGTGACAGCAGTCTCTCAAAGCTTAAAACAAGATACAATTCGTCTTTTTGATATTAAAACAAATATTGAAGTTGTCCCTAACTTTATCGATATTGAAAAAATTGATAGTGTAGGAAAGCCATGTGAAAGAACTCTTTTAGCAGAAAAAGAAGAAAAAATATTGACCCATATCAGCAATTTTAGACCATTAAAAAGAATTATGGACGTAATTTCAATATTTGAAAGACTAAGTCCAGAAATTTCATGTAGACTAATGATGATTGGCGAAGGACCCGAAAAGATCAAGGCATTAGATTATGTTGAGAAAAAGGGATTAAGTGATAAAATTCTCTTCTTGGGAAACAGTAATGAAATAGATAAAATTCTTTGCTATTCTGATTTGTTTTTACTTCCTTCAGAAAAAGAAAGTTTTGGGCTATCAGCTCTAGAGGCTATGGCTCATGGTGTGCCTGTAATTTCCTCAAATGCGGGTGGTCTTTCAGAAGTAAATAAAGAAGGCTATTCTGGTTATCTATCAAATATTGGAGATATTGATGAGATGGTATCAAAGGCCAAAAACTTACTTTTGAATGAAAACCTTCACAAACAATTTAAACAACAAGCTAAAAAGCAAGCAAGTTTATTTTCCCTGGAAAGGATAATTGGTAAGTACGAAACTATTTACTCAGATGCAGTTGCATCAACAAAGTTTTAAAGCAAGATCAGAACTTTATTTAGGATGATAAATTTTTTCTGCGTCTTTATAGACCTTATTCTTGTCTAAGCTCATTTTCTTAGTTTGAAATTGAGAATACATTTCCATCTGATCGTCGTAATGTGGTGATTTTGGATTGTCTGAACTCCCATATGAGATTACCGATTCTATTTCAGCACCTATTTCTGAAAAACGAATTAACTGGATATAGGATTCACCACTAACAACTTTAACCTTGCCATCTTTATGAGGTTTTGCTGCCATTGCTGTAATAACATCTGGCGAACCAAAAATCGGAATTTCCTTTAATCCTCGTACAAGTTTTTGATATGTCCCAAGTTGTATTTGTGTAGTGCCAAAATGCTTTAATAGATATGCTTTTGTATCTTCCAACGCTCTGATCAAAATTGTTGGTGGGAAAATCTTAGAATCTGGTAGAATCTTGTAATAAGGTCTTAACTGATCATATAGTACTGCAAAAATTCCTGCTCCAATAGAATTTGTATCTGCTTTTCTATTCCATTTCTGTAGATTTAATATTAGATCTTTAATCTCTGGATAAGTTTCTGGATTTAGCAAATCTAAATAATTGATGTCCATCCAACTGAATGCATATGGTTTTGGATATTCCCTATCATATTTGATTGTTTTAAAATCCTCATAACTAATTTTATCATATTGATCAATCAGATTTTTTAATCTTGTCGATCGATTATTGTCATAAGTTTCGAACCCCATATCTGACGAAAATTTTTCTTTAATTGGATTATCTAGAGAATCGCTAGAACGAAAAGGGGAATGATTAGCATTGTAGAAATAGCCTGATTTTGGCTGAATTACTTGAGGTAGTTCTTCAATGTCATATGTTTCTCTCCATAGTGTCTTTATGGTATTACCAGGCACTACACCTCCCCAATCATAACCCTCAGATCGCTTTGGAATCAACCCGTTTGAAATATAAAATATAGTATCATTTTTATCAGCATAACCAATATTATATCCTGGTAGGGCCTTCATTTTTAAAATATCATAAAACTCTGTAAAATTTGATGCTTTATTCATACGCCACCACTGTTCTAGAGCTCTAATTTCATTTAAAGCAGGGGTCCGAATAGCATATACACCTGTTTTACTCTTTAAAGTTGGACCATAAATACTTTTATAAAAAGCTTTTTTAATTTTTATCGGAATTCCTAATATGCGAAATTCTAAGTTTGCTTTTTGGGGAATCAAATCAAAATATTCACCATCTACTTTATACTTCAGTTTATTTTTTGGATGCATTTCCAAAGCAAAAACGTCGGTTTTATCTGGCTGATTGACTGTGTGCGCCCATCCTAAGTTTTCGTTTACTCCAATTAAAATATTCGGACTTCCAGCAAAAAGGGCTCCTAATATATTTGTTCCTTCTTCACTGCAAAGATGTGCTTCATACCATGAAACAGGACCATCAAGTGGCTGGTGGGTATTATTGGCTAAAAATGTTGATCCATCAGAAGTTTTAAAACTGTTAAACGCAAAAGTATTAGACCCTTTAGGAATTTCATTATCACTAAAATCATAATTGAGTTTATTTTGAGTTATTCGCTGCACCCATTGGTCCCCTTTAGATGAAATAAACAATTGTAGTTGTGCATAGCGCATCATTTTTTTTGGTGTAACTGGGAAGAGACCTTGATATAACACTTCCTTTGGATGAGATGATGCATAACTATTAATTCCTTGAGCATAGGCTTCAATTATTTTTTTATAGTCAGGATGAATATCTTTTTCATAACGCAATTCATATAATTCATCAGACCCTATGAATTGAGCAATAAAATCAGCTCCAAGTCCATTATTTCCTAAATATTTAGAAAGCATATTATTTCCGGCTAGATAGCTAATTTGAATAGTCTTAAAATCATCTTCTGCATGAGCGTAAGCTAAACCATAAGCTACTTCAGGATCAGTAGGGGCAAAAATATGAGGGACTCCATATTGGTCACGTACAATATCAATTTTTGAAGGATCGATTTGACCAATAATAGTGTCACAGAAAGCCATCAAAAGCAAAAAAATGTAGGGTATTTTCATAGTTTTTCTAATATTAATCCTTTTTTACTCTAATAAGCAATTTTTTTATTCAAAATAAGTAAATTGTAATCATATATATTAGGTTTATGAAAACATATCTCGTTTTATTAATTTTATTTTTCAATTCCTTTACTCTTTTAGCTCAAAAATCTTTATTTAACGGAAATAATCTTGATGGATGGACGGTACATGGAACTGAATTATGGTATGTTGAGAATGGATTTTTAGTTTGTGAAAGTGGCCCTGACAAGGCCTATGGTTATCTTTCTACCAGTGAGTATTATGATGATTTTGAGTTAACTCTTGAATTTAAACAAGAATCTAATGGAAATAGCGGTGTCTTCATTCGCTCTACAGTCAAAGGAACTAAAGTAAATGGTTGGCAAGTCGAAGTTGCGCCACCTGGAAGTGATACAGGTGGTGTATATGAATCTTACGGCAGGGGATGGCTAATAAAGCCAGATAAGTCTAAAGATGTTGCTTTAAAAATGGGAGAATGGAATCAAATGAAAATTCTTGTCGTAGGTAGTAAAATTTCAACCTGGTTAAACGACATCCCTATGATTGAACTTGAAGATGAAAAAATTGGCAATGGTAAAGGATCGATAGCTCTTCAAATTCACGATGGAGGGGGAATTAAGGTTCGATGGAGAAATTTAAAATTAACTTCTTTATAGATATGTTACTACATGTGAATGCACCTACTTAAATACAATAAATCTCAATAAATGGTTGTGTTTATTCACTTTTCTATTCTATAAGGATTCAAAATTAAATTCAAACTAAAAATAAAACTTATAAATTAAAGGGATACTAGTTCAATCGCTTTTGCTAGATCAAAATCCTTTTGAGTTAGCATATTTCCTATTTCATGGGTGGTTACTAAGACCTCAACCCTATCAAAATCTACAATCATTGTTGGGTGATGGTTTTGTGTGTTTGCGATATCGGCAACTTCATTTATAAATTTTATTGTTTCAAAATAGTCTTTAAAATGAAATTTGTATTTTAAAATGTGGTCTTCATTTTCCCAAACTAGGTTAAGACTTTTTGTTAATTTATGAATTTCTATTTTGTTTAGATTATCCATATAAAAATCCTGTAATAATTCGATATGTGAGATAAATCCCCGTTATTGTCCATATCCACCATCTATTTTTAATATACCATTCCATAGTTTATATATTTAATTTAGCTACATTCCCCTTCTTCATATCTAAGTATCCCGTTATTTAATGCTTTACAGTCATTTGAGTAGGTTTCGCCATTGCATCCACAGACAGGGGCATAAATCTCATAGCATAATGCCTGAGAATCTATTAAGGATTCATTAATACAATCTATCTTGGGTTCATCAGATAATTTCCTTGAACAATTAAAAAAGAGTAAAGTGAGAAAAAACCAAAGTATAGATATGTTTACAACTTTCATTTTTAAGCCTCTGCTAATTTTTTCATTGCACCGATAAAGTGATCTAATTCTCTAATGGATGTAAAGATATTTGGTGTGATTCTACACCCCTTCACGTTTGCATAATCTATAGCTACTGTAAAGACTTGATATTCATTATACAATCTTTCTGATAATTCAGATGGACTCATGTTTGTAAGTCCAACATTACCAATACCACAACTCCGATATGATTCAAAAGGGGTATTGATTAATATTTTGGATACATCTTTTAGAGCAGTTTGCCAATATGTTTTCAAAAACTGCATTCTTTTTTCTTTGCGTTCAATTCCAATCCAATTTAGATACTCAATAGCATCAATTATCGCTAAATCTGTTGCTACTGGATGAGTTCCCGTGTGACTTAGTCGCCTAATGTTTTGTGTGTTTTTTTCATGATCAGCAAGTAAAGGCCATATTTTAGAAATATGATCCTTTTTTACATATAAAAGACCAGCTCCTAGTGGTGTAGCCAGCCATTTATGAAGACTTGACCCATAATAATCACAATTAAGATCGTCAATTTTGAAATTAAAATGGCCTATGCAATGTGCCCCGTCTACTAATACTTCTACACCATAACGATGCGCCATGTCGCAAATTTTTTTAATTGGTAGAATTTGCCCAGTAATATTTATCATATGAGAAACCATGAGCATTTTTGTCTTCGGATTTATTTGATTTTCATACAGCGAGACAATTTCTTCGTCATTTTTAGGATGGTTCGGTACTGATACTTTTGAAACCTCTACTGCATGTCGTTTTTCAATTTGAGAAAACATATCTTGCATGGCTCCATAATCTTGAACAGCATGAATTGCATGATCACCTTTTTCCCACGGATACCCTCCAATGACCAAATCAAGAGATTCAGTGGTGTTTCTTGTAACAACTAAACCCTTAGGATCACAGCCAAATTGTATAGCTAACTCAGCAGTTATTGATGCTTTGTCTTCAAAACGATTGTTTCTCATATAATAAGATCCCTCTAAATTGACCCTTTTTATATGCTTAAGGTGTTTCTCCATTGTTGGTTTGGGGATGATGTTGTAATAACCACTTTCTAAATTTATAAAATCTGGATGAAGTTCATATTGACTTCTAACTAAATCCCAAATTTCATCTTCCTTAATAGGAAGAGGGGGAAGTTTCATTTGGTATGGAGAATCACTTTTATTTTTTAACATTAATGGACTTATCCAACAAGCCCCATTTTTTTAATAAATTCTCTTTTTTTCATCTTTATGGTTTTTAATAATCATCGAAATCTTAAAACTATATTTATATGAAATTATCTTAGATTACATAATTCAACAATAATTTTTGAAGAAAAAGATTTTAATTCTTTTTCTTCCTTAGAAGTCCCCATAACTTAAATGTCTGTATTGCTATTATTACTACATTAAGAAAAATTATAGAAGATGCATCAGCCATTATCCCATATATCAACCAGCAAAATGCTCCAATTAGATTTACTGATCTCAGACGAATCATGTCATTAATCAAAAATGAGGAGATGATAAATGTTGTAGCTATCCAACCAATAATTTCAAGTAAATTCATCTTTTAAATTTGAAAATTGAAGATAAAATCAATCTTAATAATCTAATTAAACTAACATTATTTTAAAGTTTTTAAAATATTTTATTGTTAACCACAAAGTAGGACAAGGGATTAATTAAACCTTATTTTTCAAATTCATAGTATTATTTTAATGTATAGATTAGTTCAATCTCATTCTTCAGTAGCCTGTTTCATTGCAGCTGCCATTGAACCAGAAGCGTCAAAATAATCTCTCATTTCGTGAATTTGACCTTTTGGATTAAATTCAAAACTATGATACGCATTAGTAGTAATTACATTACCATTTGTCGGATTTTTTGCGGTCCAAACTCCATATGTTCTTACGCTACCATTTGCAATTCCTAGCGAGTCTGTACCTGGAAGCCAAACTTCGGCATTATATGTGATTTCATCAAAATTATCCATCCAAGCTTTCCCTGCAGCCATAAAAGCGTCATATTTTCCTGGTTGGGAACCGTAAAAAGGTGGGTAATGTGTAACCCCAGGGCAAATTAAAGGTTTTTGAGATTCAATATCCTCAGTTAAAAATAGCTCAAAGAATTTTTTTGCTGTAGCAAGGTTTTTAGAATATTCCTCGTTTAAATTTGATGAAGGATTTTCATTTACTTGATTACATGAACTTAAAGCTATAAATAAGCTTAATATTAAAATTATATTTTTCATTTTAATTTATTTAAGATTAGTGCAAATGTTAATATAACAATATGTTTCCACAATTTTAAATTTATTTTAACAATTTTAATTTTTTGATGATTCTATATTCTATCAAGTATCTTTTCAAATTCATCAATTACTTTTATTTAATATCAATCTTTTCAAAATTTATTTTTCC
>JAQWNN010000021.1 GCA_029268555.1 Flavobacteriaceae bacterium | reverse complement strand
ACGATAAGGTAGATAATTTTAGAAATGAAATTCAAAATCAATTTGGGAGTGGGCTAGTAATTGATATTCATGGTCATTCTCATAAAGAACAAAGAATTGAACTGGGTTATTTATTATCTTCTTCAGAATTAAGAATGGATAGTTTGAAAATTAATGGTTCATATTTTAAAAATGAATCATCAGTAAAAAGTCTTTTAGATAATAATTCTGATAATCTTAAGTTGACAGATTTATTATCAGGCCAATTTTCTATGGGAAGCCTTTTGACTGAAAATAATTATGCATCAGTCCCTTCAAAAGATTTTATTGCTCCAGAAGAAGGTGAGCTTTATTTTTCAGGAGGATATAATACTGAAGTATATGGCTCAAAATATGTTGGGACTGTAGATGCAATTCAGGTTGAATTAAACATGAATGGAATTAGGGATACAGATGAAAATAGATCAGCATTTTCTGAAAGTTTTGCAGATGTTATTGTTTCATATTTAAGATCTTATTATATAAGTGATCTCTAATTTTAACAATGTATAAGCTAAAAAAGTGAATGCATAATTACTAATGGTACTTCAAATAAATACCATAATTATTTATTTGAAGTACCTCGGGTGGGAATCGAACCCACACTCCCGAAAGAACTGGATTTTGAATCCAGCGCGTCTACCAGTTCCGCCACCGAGGCAGGTGAAATCATTTTATGTAGACCACAAAAATAATAAAATATTTAACCCTTCAATTTAAAACAATCAATAAGGTAGAGCGTTATTTTATTTTTACATTTGTTTAGATTTAATTTTCTATGAAAACTCCCGCTAAAATTTTTGCTTGTACCCAAAGTACGGCATTAACAAAAGCCATTGCTAATGAGTTTGGAATTGAAGTTGGAAAAGTTAACTTTTCACGCTACAGCGATGGTGAATTTCAACCTTCATTCGAAGAAACGGTAAGAGGCGTACGAATCTTTATCGTAGGCTCTACCCACCCTTCATCGGAAAATCTTATGGAGATGCTATTAATACTGGATGCCGCAAAACGTGCCTCAGCAAGACATATTACAGCTGTCATGCCCTATTTTGGATGGGCTAGGCAAGATCGAAAAGATAAACCTAGAGTTCCTATAGGAGCTAAACTTATTGCAAAACTTTTGGAGTCTGCTGGAGCCACAAGAATTATCACTATGGATTTACATGCAGATCAAATCCAAGGATTTTTTGAAAAACCAGTTGATCATCTATATGCCTCCACAATATTTTTACCTTACATAGTCGACTCACTTAAGTTATCAAACTTAACAATTGCTTCCCCTGATATTGGAGGTTCTAAACGTGCATATGCATACTCAATATTTCTTGGTAGCGATGTTGTTATATGTTATAAACAGCGAGAAAAAGCCAATATTATATCTCATATGGAACTAATTGGAAATGTAGAAGGAAAAAATGTAATCCTAGTTGATGATATGGTAGATACAGCTGGTACACTCACGAAAGCAGCTGATTTGATGAAGGAAAGAGGTGCTGTTTCTGTAAGGGCTATTTGTACTCATGCTTTACTTTCTGGAGATGCCTATGATAAAATAGAAAAATCTCAACTTGAAGAACTTATTGTTACTGATTCTATTCCTCCAAAAGTTAGCCACCCTAAGGTAAAAGTATTATCTTGCGCCCCATTATTTGCTGATGTTATGAAAAAAGTACATTTTAATCAGTCAATAAATTCAAAATTTATAATGTAAAATTAATTTAATGAAATCGATTACTATTAAAGGATCTAAAAGAGAAAGCGTGGGCAAGGTAGCTACCAAAGCCTTACGTAATGCTGGAAAAGTTCCCTGTGTATTATATGGTGGTGGAGAACCTCTTCACTTTTCTGCACCGGAACTTGATTTCAGCAAACTTGTCTACACGCCCAACGCGCATACAGTTGTTATTGAGCTTGAGGGAGGTGATAAAATTAATGCTATACTTCAAGACATTCAATTTCACCCATTGAGCGATAAAATTCTTCATGTAGATTTTTATCGTCTTTATGATGGCAAAGAAGTTTCCATGGACATTCCTGTAAAAGTTGAAGGTGCAGCTCCAGGAGTATTAACTGGTGGTGGAGTTTTAAGTCGTAATAAACGCAAACTTCGAATTAAGGCCTTACCTAAAAATTTACCTGATTTTCTCATCGCAAATATTTCAAAACTTGAATTAGGTAACAAACTATATACTTCTGAATTGAAATCTGATGATTATACAATTCTTCATCCAGACAACACTGTAGTTTGTCAAGTTCGTACTTCACGTGCCTCAATGAATCTGGACGACGAACTAGAAACAGAAGAAGGAGCTGAAGATGGAACAGAAGAAGCAGTAGAGGGAAAAGCGCAAGGGGAATCAACTCCGGAAGCTGGAGCTGAAAATTAATACTCATCCCATAAGACCATAAAAGCATGTGAATTCTCACATGCTTTTTTTATTTTAGTGAATGTTTTCATTCAAACGTTTTTTTAAAAAAGATCAATCACTTGCTATGCGTAAGTTTTTAATTGTTGGTTTAGGAAATATTGGTCCAGAATATGAAAATACACGCCACAATGTTGGTTTTAAGATATTAGATGAAATAGCTAAAACAAACAATTGTTTTTGGGAAATAAAGAAATTGGCTTCCTATAGTACTTTCAAAAGAAAGGGAAGACATTTTGTTATGATCAAACCCAGTACCTTTATGAATCGGAGTGGTAAAGCTGTTCGACATTGGGCTCTTAAAGAAAAAATTCCTCTAGAAAATATCCTAATAATCACAGATGAATTACACCTGCCCTATGGGACCATTCGAATTAAGTCTAAAGGAAGTAGTGCAGGACATAATGGACTTAAAGATATAGAATCAGAACTGAATACTTCCAATTATTCACGCCTACGCTTTGGAATTGGTCAAGAATTTAAAGTATTTGATAAGGTTAAATTTGTACTAGATCCTTGGAGTAAAGATGAATCAGAAAAGCTTACAGAACGAATAAAAATTTGTGGTGAAGCAGTTCTGAGCTTTGGGCTTCAAGGGCTTCAAAGTAGCATGAATAAATTTAATGGGAAATAGCATTAATCTACTGTTTTAAAACTAAAAATTTGGGATTTGGAGGCGTTATTTTGCCTATCAAAAGTTACCACCTGCCAAAAGTAGGTGACATCATTATCTAGGGTTAAAGTAATTTGCTCATCTTTTAACCCCTCTTGTTCTTTTACTAAATTATCCTCCGTTCTTCCAATATAAAAATCAAATCGATCAATATCTTGGTCCAAATCGTGCCCTTTCCATAAAAAAATGATACTTCCAGAGTCACTTAGTGTTACAGTTGATTTATTTTCAGGTGTTTCAAGTACAGCAGGAAAGGGGAAAAATGTTTCTTCAGCACTACCTTCTAGATAGAATTGCCAAACCTGACTCTTCCCTACTTCTGGGGAAAGCAATGAGGTTGAATTTACATGCCAACTATATGGAGCGCCACTGGGAAGTATAAAAGACTCTTTGAGTAGAGAAGTTGTTTTTCCATATTTGATATTTGTAAGTGAATTCTCAATAACCAACTGATAACTATCAGTATTTAAAGCCATTGTCCATTCAAATTCAACCTGACGTTCAAGATCGTTTAAAACAATAGCTGTAGTGCACTCGTTTAAATTAACTGGTGTAATAAGTGATGAGGGTTCTGGATCTGGAATTGGATCCGGTCCACAACTAAACAAAATCAATGTTATCAATAAAAATAAATTAAATTTCATCGTTTAAGTAATTTAATTGATTGAACTGAATTAGGATATACCACCTGAAGTAAATAAAACCCTGGCGGAAACCGACTCATTGGAACTTGAAGATCTTTACCATCACTTCGAATATCTTTATCTTCCCATAAAATAAATCCACTTCCTGAAAGAAGGAAAACATCTACTGTAATATTTTCGGGTAAAATTAGTGTTGCGTTTTCGGAAACAGGATTTGGAAAAACTGAAGCTTGTTTAGAAGTATTTATCCATTGCTCAAAAATACCCTGGCAAGAGTTGGAAGTTTTTACTTCAACTCTATTTATTTTCCTTGACAACTCGAGTTTTATTTGATCTTTTCCCTCAAACTCAAATATTTCTTCATTTAGAGTAATCCAATAGTGATTACTCCCTGAGAGGGATAGATTTAGTGTTGAATTAATTGCATTAAGTGATGAAATCACTTCTAAAGGATCAGGTTTGCTAATTTGGGTTTCAAAACAATATTCGAAATCTGGGAATGAGGATGAATATACACAAATAAAGTAATTCCCAGTGGCTAGATTCGAAACACCATTCCCCTGAGAATCAAAATCTAGACTTTTCCTGTACCCATTGTCTCCAATTATCTCAGCTCTGTAATCATAATAAGCCCTGGCATCAAGACTAATACTTCCGTTGGATTTATCAGAACAAGTTGAGTCTTTTTTTATAATTGAGATATTTTGAGCGGAGAAAATATCACAAACATCACCAATTCCATTATTATCAATATCTGACTGGTTTTCGTTTGTGATATTTGGACAATTATCTTGTTCGTCAACAATAGAATCATTATCACTATTGGTTTTTGGTATTCCCTCTAAGCAGACGCCTAAGGTAAAGTCCACCAAACGTCCATCATCCTCAATATAATTGTCTTGTATTATTAACTTCCAGATGCCAAGTACTGAGCCGCTGTAAAGTTCAGATATATTTTGTAATGGTCTAAATCTTCCTGTAAATGGTGGGCTTCCAGCTGAAATTGATTGAGTTGCTTCTTGATCAAAAATAGTGTTAGAATAATCGTTTTCAGAACCCCCTAATTCATTACTCAAAATATAACGAGTACCGTTTGGTGTCTCGATGTATAAAGTAAGATCTTCAAGATAAGTGTGTTCAATATCAACGATTATATTCAAATCCTGAATTGGTAAATTATAGTTTAAATTTATTGAAGTTGTTGTAATACCCTTAACAGATTCTGTTGCATCAGCTATATTTTTTGGTAATCCTGTCGCAGAAACTTCAAAGCAAGAAATTGTAGTTGTATTGAAAGTGTATGCTTCGGAAAAAGATGATTCAGTGCAAAAATTTTGTTGTTTAACACGCCAATAATAACGTTTGTTAGAATCTAGATTTAAGGGTGTGAATTGATTTTGATTAACAACAGTATCTAAAATTTTATTTTGAAAAAAATTGTCCAAAGCAATTTGTAATTGGTAGGTATCAGCATTAAAATTAGTTTTCCAAATCAAATCAGGGCTGACTGATTGATTTTCAGAATTATTCAATGGAGTTTCAAGTAAGGGTTTATCAAGATAAGAATCTCGTTGATTCAAAGTGACATAAAAGGATTCACTTTCAGTACCAAAAACTGCTGTAAAATTAAAATCATAATTTCCTGAAGATAGTTCATTTAATCCGTTAAAAACAACAGATCCATTAATATCACTAGATGTATAAGTTAATTTAGAAAAGACTACTCCTACTCCATTGGGTAAGTCATCTGATTGAATTGAAAATGAAGTTTCAAAACCATCCTTTCTATCAATTTCAAATTCGAATTGGACGACATCAGATCCACAATTATTTTTTTGATGTTCCTTGAAATTGAGTGCAAATTGTCTAGATTCTATAACAAAATCTGCCCTGTTTAATGCAAAAAAGATACCTTCCTTCGCTTTCACCATTATTCTTGCGTTATTTGTGTCAATATTATTAGGAATAAAAACAATTGCCTCTCCAGTGTTTGGTGTTTGTTTTGCTAAATTTATATCGAAGTTTATTCCTCCATCTGATGAAAGTAAAATTTCTACCTCCGAAACATTTATTGGCTGCGAATTTGTTTCTGCTACGTTCCAAGCTATTTTTTGATAAGATCCACCCTTTATGATTAATGAAGAAATAGCCTGTGAGGTGACAGCAAAAGGAGAAGAGGTTGCAATTACAGAAACTTTCATTTTGTCTTGAAATGATTTTATGTGATCTCCCATATTTTTTCTTACTGTGAGCCCCCATACTAGATCTCTTTCTACCAAAGAAACTGTTTCCCAATTGTCACCTACCTCAGGGTTCTCTAGAGTTAGATTATTTGAAAGAACACTTTGAAGATTTGGTATAATTCTATTTGCTTCTGCTTTTGGGGAAAGTGATCTTGCCATACCACCAATAGCATTATTAGGTCCAAAACTATCTGAAGTAATCTGCCCACTATCCAACTGCTCCCAAGAGTAAGTAACTCCCTCCCCTTCCAAAGGGTTAATTGATAACTCATAAGGAGTTCCTATTGGTATGAAATAGTCAGGTCCTGCATCGATTAAAATAGAAGATGTAGATAAAACTTCTGTTCTTCCGCAGCTTAAAGAATTAACAACATTTGTTATATTTTGAATACTATAATAATGAAAATAGGGGTCCCCATGTAATTGAACATCGTCTGGGCCAGTAATTCCAGCATACCCCATAATAGTTGTTCCACTTCCAGGCTCAACACTAAAACCATAGCCTTCATTGTTGTAAGAAAAGGTATGATAGGCTCCAAATTGATGGCCAATTTCATGAGCTGCATAATCTAAATCAAAATAATCATTGCGATATTCTCCTCCATAGATATCCTCAAATGGGTGAGTACTATATCCTTGTGCCTTGACACCTGTTTCACAAAAACAACCAATACATCCTGCATCTCCATTTGGTTCGCCAAAATCAAACAAATGTCCAACATCATAAGCTTCATCTCCAATTTCTTTATCAATTGTTGACTGAAGTTCTGAAGAAAAATTACCAGTAAATGGATCATTAATAGCGTCTTCATAAAGTAAAGATGAATCAGATACTAACTCTAAACGAATACTAAGTTCATCTTCAAATACTTGATTGATTCTATTGATTGTACTAACTACAGCAGCGTAAGCGTCTTCTGAGTTGCTTCCATTACTTTGATCATCGTCCCCCCAATAATTAGTGTATTCTGCTGTACCAGCAATCGCAATTCTAAAAATCCGAAGTTTATTTTCAAAATTGATACTTTTTCTAAAATTGTATGTTTTTTCTAGTTTTAAATTGTTTTTAATGGTATTACATAAAAATTCTTGAGCTTTATCATTTCTAGTTTTTTGATATACAAAATGTATTCTTTCATTTGTCTTTAGTGGCTGAATAAAAAAGTCCTGTTCTCCAGGCAACTGAATCCAAGCATTTATTTTAGAAAAATATGTGTTTAAGCGAACTTTAACTCCAGGTCTTTTTTCGCTGTATCCTTTGTAGGTTTGGATGTTTGGATATTTTGATGAAAGTGAAGAGGCGATTACTTGAACTGGCTCTATTAAAAATAGTTCATTCTCCCCTTTTTCATTTGGTAAAATGATTTGATTAATAATATTAAAATTTGATTTTGAAGCCTTTATTTGATTCTTACTTGGAATGAGCTCATAATATCGTTCCTTTACTAAAGGAACTGGATATTGAGACACTTTTTGGTTTTCAATAGGTTTCCAAGAAATCTGTCCACTGGCAAGTGACCCAAATAAAAGAAAGCAGCATCCTATAAAAATTACGTGTAATCTAAAAAAGAAAAAATGGTTTCTCACTAAACTATTTTCAATGGTCAAAGTCTAAAAATAAGGAAACAAATTAGTCTTTGAATGATATTACTGTATTTTTGAGGCAAGAAACGAATTAACTGCAAACAATGAATGTTTTTCAAAACATTAGAGATTATAATTCAGATTCAAAATGTATTTTGGCCATAGGAACTTTTGACGGGGTTCATATTGGACACCAAAAAATAATACAAAACCTAATTAAAATTTCACGTGCAAAACAATTTCAAGCGACAATTTTGACTTTTTTTCCTCATCCGAGAATGATTTTACAAAAAGAGTCTAATGTTAAGTTAATTGACACATTAGAGGAAAAAAAAAATGTTTTAAAAAATCTTGGAATTGATAATTTAATTATTCACCCATTTTCAAAATCTTTTTCGCAACTCACAGCCCTCGAATTCTGCAGGGATATTTTGGCAAATCAGCTTCAAGTAGACTCAATATTTATAGGTTATGATCATCGTTTTGGCCGAAACAGAGAGGCAACCGCTGAAGACTTAATCGCCATGGGAAAGACCTATAACTTTGATGTATACACCATCCCAGCACAAGATATTTCATCGATTACGGTAAGCTCCACTAAGGTTCGGAAGGCAATTGCAGCTGGGGATTTCAATCGTGTTGCAGATTTTTTGGGAAGGAATTTTGAACTTACTGGCACTGTATCCAAAGGCAAGGGTTTGGGAAGAACAATTGATTTTCCTACAGCAAATATCAATGTTGAAGAAACATATAAGTTAATCCCTCCCATTGGTGTTTACTTGGTATCTGTTGAATATGAAAAGAAGTTGTTCAACGGAATGATGAATATTGGAACTCGTCCTACACTTAATGGGGAGAATCAAACTTTAGAAGTTCATCTTTTTGACTTTAATGAAGATTTATATAATAAAAAATTAAAGCTTATTTTTTTTGAAAAAATAAGAGATGAACAAAAATTTGAATCTCTAGATGCCTTGAAAAAGCAACTTGAAAATGATAAAAAAATTTCCAAAAGAAGCTTGATCAAAAAGGGGTTGCAATAAAATTCTATTATTTTTGAAAAAAATATTTTATGCTTGCACTACAACACATAAGAGAAAATAAATACGTTATACTAGAAGGACTCAAGAAACGAAACTTTCATTCACCTGAAAAGATTGATCAAATTCTTGAGCTAGATCAGGAGCGGAGAGCTCAGCAAGCAAACTTGGATCAGCATTTAGCTCAAGCAAATAACTTGGCAAAAGAAATCGGCATGCTCTTCAAAAAAGGTGAAGTAGCAAAAGCCAATGAACTCAAAAAAGAAACTACGAGTTTAAAAGAATTGACTAAAAAAATCCAAAAAAAACTTCAGAATACAACTGTATCTTTAAACGAATTAAGAATTCAGATTCCGAATGTTCCACACGATTCAGTGCCTCAAGGAAGTGGAGAAGAAGACAATGAGGAAATTTTTCAGTCAGGAAACATTCCAAATCTAGGAAATGAACCTCTTGCTCATTGGGACCTTGCTCAAAAATACGATCTAATCGATTTTGATCTAGGAACTAAAATAACTGGCGCAGGATTCCCTGTTTACAAGGGTAAAGGTGCTCGTCTCCAACGTGGTTTGGTCAATTATCTTTTAGATAAAAATACACAATCAGGTTACTTAGAAATGCAGGTTCCCCATTTGGTCAACGAAGCATCTGGATTTGGTACAGGCCAACTTCCAGATAAAGAAGGTCAAATGTACCAGGTTCAAAATGATGATTTATACCTAATACCTACTGCAGAAGTACCCCTAACAAATTTATACAGAGATGCTCTTTTAGATCAAAAAGACTTACCCATTTGTCTTACGGGATATACGCCTTGCTTCCGAAGAGAAGCAGGAAGTTACGGAGCTCATGTAAGGGGTCTGAATCGTTTGCATCAGTTTGATAAAGTTGAAATTGTTCGGATTGAAGAACCCCAAAATGCAATGAATGCATTGAATGGGATGGTCGAGCACGTGAAAGTAATTCTTGAAGACTTGAAATTACCCTATCGTATCTTAAGACTTTGTGGAGGAGACCTTGGATTCACCTCAGCATTAACCTATGACTTTGAAATATACTCTGCGGCACAAAAACGTTGGCTCGAGATTAGTTCGGTATCGACATTTAATAGTTTTCAGGCTGAACGCTTGCAACTGAGATATAAAACAAAGGAAGGCATAAAACAAAGTGTTCATACATTAAACGGAAGCTCTCTTGCCTTGCCAAGAGTAGTCGCAGGGATGCTTGAAAATTGTCAGACTGACGATGGGATTTTGATTCCTAAAGCATTGGTTCCTTACACCGGTTTTGATAAAATAAACTAAGATGCTTATTTACAATGTAACTGCACATGTAGAGCATTCCATAGAACAAACATGGCTGGAATGGATGGAACAAGAACATATTCCTGAAATGCTTGCAACTAAAAAGTTTATAAAAACCAAGATTTTTAAAATTATTACGGATCAAGATACAGGAGGAGTAAGCTACTCTGCTCAATACTTTTGTGAAAATCGAGAACAATACAAGGGGTATCTAAAAGAAAATGCTCCAATACTTAGACAAAAAGTACAGGACAAATTTGGAGAACAAATTTTATTTTTTAGAACAGAACTTCAACTAATACATGAGTGCTCATGAAAAATGTGCGCCCAAAGAAAAAATTAGGGCAACACTTTTTAACAGATCTCAATATTGCAAAAAAAATTGCTGATCTACTTGATTATAGTACCCACCAAAATCTTCTTGAAATTGGACCAGGTACAGGAGTATTAACCCAATATTTAATTTCTAAAACAGCTACGCTGAACCTGATTGAAATCGATGAAGAATCAATTCATTTTTTGCAAAATAAGTATACGTCTGAAGAACTTAACCTCATTCGAGGTGACTTTCTTAAACTTGATCTCAATAGTGTTTTTGGGACTAATTCATTTTCGATAATCGGAAACTTCCCCTACAATATTTCTTCTCAAATCGTGTTTAAAGTTCTTGATAATAAAACACAGATTCCATTTTTTGCTGGGATGTTTCAAAAAGAAGTTGCTGAGCGTATTTGCGAACCCCCAGGTTCAAAAAAATACGGCATTCTTTCTGTATTATCTCAATTATATTATAAAACAGAATACCTCTTCTCCGTCCCTCCAAGTGTTTTTAACCCTGCTCCAAAAGTAGATTCTGCTGTGATAAAACTGACAAGAAAAGGAAATTTTAACCTTGATTGTGACGAAACGTTACTTACTAAAGTAGTAAAATTAGGCTTTCAACAAAGAAGGAAGACGTTACGTAATAGTTTAAAAATCTTAAATCTCCCTGATAATTTGAGAGAAGATAGTATCTTTGACCTGAGGCCTGAGACGCTCTCGGGGGATGACTTCATCGAGCTTACAAAAAGGATTGGCTATGGCAACATTTCAAATTGATACCCCTTTTTTAGAAAATATCAAGGATTTAATCCGAGAAAAAAAAGACTCCAAGCTAAGAGGAAAGTTTAAGCCAATGCATTATGCAGACTTGGCAGAAGTCATTGAACTACTTTCCAAAAATGATGCCACCTACATAGTCAAACTTTTGGGAAGTGAAACAACTGCCGACGCACTAGCAGAAGTTGATACTGATATTCGTGAATCAATTTTAGAAAACCTTTCAGCCAAAGAAATTGCTCTTGAGGTTTCAGAACTAGACACAGACGATGCTACTGATTTAATTCTTGAACTACCAGAAGATCGTAAAGAAAAAGTCATGTCTCAAATAGAAGATTATGAGCATGTTCGAGATATTCGTGACTTACTTAAGTATGATGAAAATACTGCTGGAGGTTTAATGGCAAAAGAATTAGTTAAAGTTCAAGAAGGACTGAGTGTTCTAAAGTGTTTGAATGAAATGAGAGCTCAAGCGGAAAATGTTACCCGGGTTCACTCCATCTATGTAATCGATGAAAAGAATAGATTAAAAGGCCGCCTTTCTCTTAAGGACCTAATTACAGCTAATTCAAAGGATAAAGTCAAAGATATTTATATTCCAAAAGTAGACTATGTAACGGTAGAACAAGAAAAAGAAGAAGTTGCTAAAATTATGTCTAAATACGATTTAGAAGCTATTCCTGTGGTAAGCCATAAAATAGAACTGCTAGGTCGGATAACCATTGACGACATTATAGACGTTATTAAAGAAGAGGCTGAAAAAGACTATCAATTGGCGGCAGGTATTTCAAATGATGTTGAGGCAGATGATACTATTTTTGAATTGGTCAAAGCCCGATTGCCTTGGCTTTTTTTAGGCCTTTTGGGCGGACTGGGAAGTGTGTTTATTTTACAAGATTTTGAAAGCATTATGAGTCAACCCAAATTAAGAAACTTATTTTTCTATACCCCTTTAATTGCTGCAATGGCTGGAAATGTAGGTGTGCAGTCTTCTGCAATTATCGTTCAAGGTTTAGCAAATGATATTGTCAAAGGGTCTCTTTTTCATCGACTTGTTAAGGAAGTTAGTTTAAGTTTAATCAACGGCTTCGCACTAGCTTTGGTAATTGTCTTATTTGGATATTTATCTCAACAGGAACTTTTAGTAAGTCTTACCATCGCAGGCTCTATGATGCTGGTGATTGTTATAGCAGCATTAGTTGGTACTTTTATTCCTATTATTTTAGATAAAAAAGGCATTGATCCTGCGATAGCGACAGGGCCATTTATTACCACTGCAAACGATATTTTTGGGATTTTCTTGTTTTTTTATATCGCCAAACTTGCATTAGGGTTTTAGATGAATTCAAAGCTGATCCTCCACATAGATGAAAATCATCCGTTACTTATAAAAGGACTTGAGGATCTAGGATTTGAAAATCATGTCGCATACAACAAATCCTTAAAAAAAATCTTAAATGACTTGCCTAATTATATTGGAGTCGTTATTCGAAGTCGGTTTCCAATTGATAAAAAATTTATAGACCATGCTACTAACCTAAAATTTATTGCCCGAGTAGGCTCAGGAATAGAAAATATTGATGTGAATTATGCGTATAATAAAAATATTCTCACCATTACTGCTCCAGAGGGAAATAGTAATGCAGTTGGAGAACAGTCTTTGGGAATGTTGTTATGCTTAATGAATAAATTACATGAAGCCAATTCAAGTGTTAAAAAAGGGGAATGGCAAAGAGAAAATTACCGGGGGTGTGAATTAGATGGGAAAACAGTTGGTATTATTGGTTACGGAAATACTGGAAAAAGCTTTGCTAAGAAGCTACGAGGATTTGATCTAGAAGTTATCTGCCACGACATAAAAGCCCATATTGGAGATCAAAATGCGAAACAAGTATCACTTGAAGAATTACAAAATCGCGCTAAAATACTTAGTCTGAATATCCCTCAGTCATCTGAGACAAATGGGATGATTGATCAAAAGTTTATTAAGCAAATGAAAAATCCTTTTTGGTTTATTAATACATCACGTGGAAAATCAGTAGTGACTTCAGCTTTAGTTAAAGGTCTTATTTCAAAAAAAATTTTAGGCGCTGGGTTAGATGTCTTAGAATACGAATCCGCTTCTTTCCATTCAATTTTTAATTATAGTAACCGTCCAAAAGATCTGAATTATTTACTGACTTCAGAAAAAGTCTTATTGAGCCCACATGTGGCTGGCTTGACATTTGAAAGTCATATTAAACTCGCTCAAACAATAGTGGCTAAGGTAGCATCTCTTGGATACTAAGCCAAAACAAATTGCGCGGTCTCTTCTGTGCGTTGTTCTAGTAGGATTTTTTTTCCATTATTAAGAATAGATTTGAGTGCGTTTTGATTAAAATGTCGTATTGTAAATAGGTCAACATTTTCTTTAACCTCCACATTAAATCTTGACCGCAATACCAAAACTAATTCATCCAAACGCATATATTTATTATTGACACAAACTGAAAAACTTATCGCAGAATTTTGAATCAATTCAACTGGCATCTGGTATTCGTGTAATAAACCAAAAATATAACTGATATTTTCTTCAACAATAAAGGAAAAATCAATAGATGAAAGTCTTAGAAGTACTTGACCTTTTTTTACAATATAACAAGGAATTAATGGGTCCAATGTTTTTCCTTTAGAAACTGAAGTTCCTACACCCTTGGGATTTTCAAATGACTTTACATATAGAGGAATTTCTTTTCTCTGTAGGGGTTGAAGTGTTTTGGGATGAATTACAGATGCTCCATAAAAAGCCAATTCAATAGCTTCACGATAAGATATTTGATGTAATAGTTCAGTATTATTAAATACTCTAGGATCACCATTAAGTACACCAGGAACATCTTTCCATATGGTTACAGATTCTGCATTAAGGGCGTAAGCAAATATCGCTGCACTATAATCAGAACCTTCTCGCCCTAAAGTAGTAGTAAAATTATTCGAATTACTTCCAATAAACCCTTGCGTTATAATTAATTGATGTCCTTTTACCCCAGACTTAATGAAAGTTTGAGTTTGATCCCAATTCAAATTAGCTGAACGATAATAGTCATCGGTTTTGATACAATCTCTAGCATCTAACCAAAAGCTTTTCCAACCTTTTAATTCGAAATAATGATAAATAATGCTCGTGGAAAGTAGTTCTCCATAACTAACTACTTGGTCATAGACGAAACTATAATTTGGTCCTTTGTTATTTTTAAAGAAAATTTTTAATTCATCAAAATAATCATGGACTACCTGAATTAGATTAGCTGCCTTGTCCTCAAAAAGTTCTTCTACTATTTTTAAGTGAAATTCCTTGAGCCTTAAAAGCTGCTGATTTAAGCTTTGTTTATTATCAAAATAAGTTTCTATAATATTTTCAAGGGCATTTGTTGTTTTACCCATTGCAGAAACAACAACCAAAGTATCTTTGTAACCGGTTGTTTCAAGAACACGGATTAAATTTTTTACACCAGAGGCATCTTTTACTGAGGCCCCTCCAAACTTAAATACTTTCATTTTTTAAGTCGATTTAAATAAGTCTTTATTTCAGCTTTATGCATTTGAACAGTCGACCAATCATGTAAAATTGTCGCACCACTTTTTTCATAAAACTTAATCGCTGGAGAATTCCAGTCCAAAACATTCCATTCAATACGCTCTACTCCCCTTTCATCCGCAATCTTAATGAATTCAGTATACAATTGAGACCCAATTCCACGCCCTTTATATGTATCTGTCACAATTAAATCTTCTAAATGTAACGTAGGTCCTCTCCAGGTTGAAAAACGCTGATAATAAAGTGCCATCCCAATTACTTTTCCACCAATTTCTGCAACCAAACATTTAAACATTGGGTTTTTATCAAAACCATACCTCTCAATATCTGAAACTCTGAGCTTAACACTTTCTGGCTCTTTTTCATAATCAGCCAACTCTTGAATTAAATTTAAAATGGTAGAACTATCAAAAATAGTCGCCTGTCGAATTATTACTTCCATTAATTACACTTGTTAAACAAAAGTAATATAAGAATTCTGTACTGCCACAAGTTAAATTAAATATCACGTTTTTAAGGAAAATGTTAAGAATCAAGTAATGCCTGCAAACCATTGGCTTACAATGTCAAAAAAAACTACTGGTTTTTCAGCATGGAGCCAATGACCAGCTTCTTTTATTATTACTTGATGAGCATTTGGGAAGTAATGTTTAATTATCATCGAATCAGAGTCGAGAATATAGTCTGATAATTGTCCCTTTACAAATAGACAGGGATGTAAAGACGGTGTATCACTTTTTATATTTTCTCCTATTGTATCACTTGAATTTTTAAGAACATCAATATTAATTCTCAATCCTAATTTTCCTGGTTGCTTCCAATATAAATTTTTTAATAAAAACATTCTAACTTCAGATTCAAGGACAAATTGTGAAAGAAAAGAGTCTGCTTCATTTCTAGATTTAATTTTATCAAAATTCAACCCAGCTAATCCTTGTAAAATTTTCTGATGATGTGTAATATACTTTTTAGGTGCAATATCTACCACTATCATCGCTTTTAATAAGCTAGGGTAATTACAAGCAAAGTTCATTGCTGTTTTACCTCCCATAGAGTGGCCTAAAAGGAGTATTTTTTTGAGTTTAAAGGTCTCGCAATAATCGGCTACATCCTTAGCCATTTGCTCATAAGAAAAATCATTACTCCAAAAACTTCTTCCATGATTACGTTGATCGATTAGGTGAACACGATAGCCTATTTTAGACAATTTTTTAGCATGAGTTTTCCAGTTGTCGCTCATTCCTAAAAAACCGTGAAGAATCAATAGATCTTGTTCTGAATCTCCAATGGTAGTGCTGTGGAGTAGACTCAAAACTTTAAACGTTGAAGGTACATTGGAATAACGTTTTCAAAACCCAAATAAAGGCTTTCACAAACTAATGCATGGCCAATTGATACTTCTAATAAATTAGGAATGTGTTTTGAAAAATAATTAATATTTTCAAGACTTAAATCATGCCCTGCATTAATGCCAAGGTTTAATTGAACTGCTTTTTCAGCTGCTTTAATGAACGGTGCAATAGCTTTCTCAGGGCTGTTGAGATATTCCTTTGCATAGGTCTCGGTGTAGAGTTCAATACGATCTGTTCCTATTTCTTTTGCACTTTCAACCATAGAGACGTCTGGATCAACAAAAATTGAGGTTCGGATTCCAGCTATTTTTAACTTTTTAATAATGGATTTTAAATAATCCTTATGCGCTATTGTATCCCATCCTCTATTTGATGTAAGTACGTCAACAGAATCAGGCACTAAAGTCACCTGAGTTGGCTTTATAGAATTAACTAACTCCATAAACTTAGGAATAGGGTTTCCCTCAATATTAAATTCTGTAGTAACTACATCATTTAGAGCAAGCGCATCTTCATAACGGATATGTCGCTGATCAGGTCTAGGATGTATCGTAATCCCTTGAGCACCAAACTTCTGTATATCTTTAGTCATTTGAAGTAAATTAGGAACATTCCCCCCACGTGCATTTCTAAGAGTAGCTACTTTATTGATATTTACACTAAGTGCTGTCATTTTTCTGTAAATGTATTCGCTTCTGATGAAATCTGAAATAAAAATGACTGCTTTTTATGTCTGTAACGATTTTCTTGGCGTATATGATGTCATTGTTAGGAGTTTCGTACCTTTGAATTAAGATTTATGTCATGTATTTTGCTATCTATAGCGCTTTTTTCTCTGAGGAAACAATCCAATATGTAAAAGCTACTGTGAATTTTTTAGAATCGCATGGACATGGATTCAAATTAGTTCATCACATCAAAAAGCATCTTGGAACAGAGGGAAAAGAGTATGATTATTTTGATGAAGAACAAAAACTAAATGAGGAATTTGATTTTTTATTTTCAATTGGCGGTGACGGAACCATCCTAAGGGCAGTCTCCCTAATTCAAGATTACCAAATTCCAATTCTAGGTATTAATACAGGTCGCCTTGGATTTCTTACTTCTTTGCATCGGGATGCTCTCACCGAAGGGTTAAATTTATTTTTAAAAGAACGATACACCTTTATTTCTCGTTCCTTACTTCAAGTAAGAACAAAAAACTCCGTTGCTCTTCTAGAAGAAACTGGAATTGCACTTAATGAGGTAAGTGTAAACAGAAAAAATACAACATCAATGCTTAGTATCTATACCGAATTGGATGGCAAACCATTAACTACCTATTGGTCTGACGGGCTTATTATTTCAACTCCAACTGGCTCTACAGGTTATTCTTTGAGCAGTGGTGGACCGATTGTTTCTCCAAATTCTCAATGTTGGATATTGAATCCTATTGCACCTCACAACATCAATATGCGCCCACTAATTGTACCGGATAGTACAGAAATAAAAATCTGCGTGAAGGGAAGAAGCGAAAGTCATTTATTATCACTAGACTCACGTATTCTGACTTTAGAAAATGGAAATGATATTTATCTTAAAAAAGCTCCCTTTTATATTCGAACGATTCAGCTTGAAGGTAGCAACTTCTTCTCCACTTTAAGAGAAAAACTTTTTTGGGGCCAAGACAAGCGAAATACACAATAAATAAAGGGTTTTTAGGTTAATATTTAGACTATCGCTTACACGATCATTTTGAACATTACCTATTCCATATTTCTAAGACCTTTTGTTCTTTGCTTTTGCATCTTATCAATAAATACCCATGCCCAATTTCATGAAATTGGTTTATTTCTTGGAGGAAGCAACTACATAGGTGATATTGGTTCAGATCAATACGTTAAACCAAGTGCCCCTGCATTTGGACTACTTTATAAATGGAATATTACTGAGCGGTATTCTTTACGTAGCGGTATTTCTATCTCAAAACTTACAGAAAAAGAAACCAATAATCAGGATTTAAGTCGATTTAATAGGTCTTATAGCTTTGAAAATGAAATACAGGAAGCTACTGTAGGTGTTGAGTTTAATTTTAAAGAATTTAATCTACATGACGCTGATTTTAATTTTACGCCATATCTATTCTATGGATTGAGTTATTTTCGTTACGATCAATATTTCATAACACCAAATGGACCAGGTGGTAACCCTGTAAACACTAATTTTGGGAAAGATCAAGAATTTGCAGTACCTTTTATTCTAGGTTTAAAACTTAATCCTAATCCTTTTATAATTTTAGGATTTGAGATGGGAGCTCGCTTCACTTTAACAGATAACCTCGATGGAAGCAATCCAGGTAATCAATATCTGAATCAAGTTGACCTAAAATTTGGAAATGTTGAGAATAATGACTGGTATCTCTTTATGGGTTTCACAATTTCATTTACCTTTGGCGATCTTCCATGTTATTGTAAAGAATAGATGAATAGATTACCCAAACATATAGCGATTATAATGGATGGTAATGGGCGTTGGGCAAATTTACAGGGTAAAAGTCGAGTTAAAGGACACCAACAAGGGGCGCAAAAAGTAAGAGATGTGGTTGAAGAGGCTACAAGACAGGGTATTGAATACCTAACACTTTATGCTTTCTCTTCAGATAATTGGAGTAGACCGAAAGATGAAGTAAACATATTGATGAAGTTATTGGTTACTTCATTGAAAAAGGAATTTAACCGATTAATTAATAATAATATTCGTTTACAATCCATCGGAGACATGAGTGGCTTGCCCACTCCTGTAAAACAAGAGTTAAAATACGTTATTAAAAAAACTAAAAACAACACTGGAATGGTTCTCACTCTGGCATTGAATTACGGTGCTAAGGAAGAACTTACACAAGCAATAAAAGCTATTGCTTTTAAAGTTAAAAATAGTATAATTTCTCCTGAAAAAGTTGATCAATCCACCATAATTGAGCATCTTTACTCGCAAAATTTGCCAGCTGTAGATTTACTTATAAGAACCAGTGGTGAAGAACGAATAAGTAATTTTTTGCTTTGGCATATTGCCTACGCAGAATTGTATTTCACTGATACACTATGGCCCGATTTTAACAAAGAGGATTTACAAAAAGCAATCGTTGATTATGCTAAACGAGAAAGAAGATTTGGAAAAACTAGCCAACAACTCACAAATTAGGCCTTTTTACAGCTATTTTTTTTTAGGACTATTTCTTCTTTTGGGATATTCCAACTTCGCACAAACAAATGGGTTTGTCAAAGGAAAATCATATATTATTGACACTATAAAAGTTAAGGGCTTAAAAAGTTTTAATGCCCAAACAGTAATTTCATACAGCGGACTTCGTAAAGGTCAAAAAATTAGTGTTCCAGGTGAAGAAGTAAGTGAAATCATTAATAAATTATGGGGCCTTGAGTTGTTCAGTGATATTAACTTTTATGTGACTAAAGTAAAAGGAGGAGCCATTGATCTGGAAATCGAAATCGAAGAACTTCCAACTTTAACTGAGGTCAAGGTTAAAGGGCTTAAAAAAGGAAAGATTGAATCTATCTTAAACGATACCGAACTTACGGCTGGAAAAAAACTTTCAGAAAGTTTTTTAACTAATACCAAAAATTACATAGAAAATAAATATAAAAAAGATGGTTTTTTGAACACTAAAGTAATTTTGAATACTATTTTAGATACAGTAGGAAAAAACACTTATAGGATGGTAGTAAATGTTGATAAAGGTCCGAGGGTGAAAATTAATAAAATAAACTTTGAGGGAAATGAAATTTTTAAAAGTTTCAAGCTTCAAAACAAACTAAAAAATACCAAGCCCAAAAAATCTTATCGTTTTTGGAAAAAATCTAAATTCGACCAAAAGGAATTTGACGAAGATCTTGTTAGTCTAATTGATTTCTACAAAGAAGAAGGTTACAGGGATGCACGTGTCATATCCGATACCTTGATTAATGAAGAGGTTAATCCTAATTCAGTAGTTCTCAATATTAATATAGAAGAAGGTAAAAAGTATTATTTTGGATCTATTAATTTTATTGGAAATACAGTCTATGGAAATAATATTATTCAGCAAATTCTAGGTTTAAAGAAAGGAGATACTTACAATGGAGTTCTTCTAAAAAAACGTATTGCAGATACCTCAAAACCAGATGGAAACGACATTACTAATCTCTACCAAAATAGTGGTTATCTTTTTTCCAACATAAATGCAGTGGAAGTAAGCGCTATAAATGATACAATTAATTTTGAAATCAGAATCACAGAGGGCAAACAAGCAAACTTCAATAAAATTTATGTTGAGGGTAATACCAAAACAAATGATCATGTTATCTATCGTGAGCTGAGAACTAAACCTGGTGAACTATATAGCAAAGATCGTCTTGTAAGAACAGTTCGTGAATTAGGTCAGTTAGGGTTTTTTGATGCTGAACAAATTAATCCTGAAATGGAGAATGTTAATCCAAACGATGGAACTATCGATGTGAAATTTGATTTGGTTGAGTCTGGTGCAAGTCAGATTGAACTTCAGGGAGGATATGGACAAGGTGGATTTATTGGAACTCTTGGGCTTTCTTTTAATAATTTTTCTATGCGAAACATTTTTGATGGAAAGTCATATAAACCTTTACCAATGGGTGATGGACAAACCCTTGCACTTCGACTTCAGGCCAGTCAATTTTACAGTACCTATAGCTTTAACTTTTCTGAACCTTGGTTAGGTGGTGAACAACCTGTTCAGCTTTCTACCTCACTACAACATACAATACAATATCGATATGATTATTTTACAGGTTTAGCTGATAAAACTCAGTCATTTCAAATTAGTGGATTAACATTTGGCCTTGCAAAGCGATTAAGAGTACCTGACGATTTTTTCCAATTGTCACAAGCGCTGTCATATCAGTATTATAATCTAAAAAATTACTATACAGGACTATTTACATTTGGTGATGGGGAAGCAAATAACTTAGCTTACACAATTAGTCTTTCCAGAAATAATACCCGAGTTAATCCCATATTTCCTACAGGTGGTTCTACTTTTAATATCAGTGGTAAATTTACGCCTCCCTACTCCCTTCTTACAGGTAGAGACTATGCTGATTTAGAAAATCAAATAGAATTTCAAGATGAAAATGGAAATCCTTTGATAGATAAAATAGATCAAGAGCGTTTTCGTTGGTTAGAATTTTATAAAATAATATTTAATGGAACTTGGTATACGCGTGTTTTTGATGATCTAATTTTAAAAACGCAAGCTGATTTTGGATTTATAGGTTCTTATAATAGTGATAGGGGAAATATTCCTTTTGAACGATTTTTTTTAGGAGGAGATGGTATGGTTAGTTATGCATTGGACGGCAGAGAAACCATTGCACTCAGAGGCTATCCTAATCAATCCTTATCAGGAAATGACGGTTCTGTTATCTATAATAAATTCTCTCTTGAACTCCGATATCCAATTACTTTAAAGCCCAGTGCTTCTATTTATGCCCTAACCTTTTTAGAGGCTGGAGATGGATATAATAGTTTTAGAGAATTTGACCCTTTTAACTCTAAGCGCTCGGCTGGGGCAGGTGTTCGAATCTTTATGCCAGCATTTGGATTATTGGGTATTGACTTTGGATATGGTTTTGACAATGCAAATCCAAACATTAATACTCCAAATGGCTGGGAAACACACTTTATCATTGGACAACGTTTTTAATAAATTTTAAGGATATTTAATTTTTATATTTATAATAAT
>JAQWNN010000020.1 GCA_029268555.1 Flavobacteriaceae bacterium | reverse complement strand
CTACCAACTGAGCTACCGAATCTTCAGAGCCTGCAAATATAATTATCAAATATGTATTTAACCCCATTGATTTACTATAAATTTACATGCTCTTTATAAAAATATTATTTTGTATAAAATTGTTCTCTTAGGGTACATGGGAAGTGGTAAAACGACTATAGGTGGTCTACTCGCAAAAGCCCTAAATTATTCGTTTATCGATTTAGATAAGTTTATAGAAAAAAAGGAAGGACTTTCTGTTTCAAAAATTTTCCAAACTAAAGGAGAATTGTACTTCAGGGCTCAAGAAAGAAAGTATTTGGAATTACTTTTAGATAGTTCTAAGCAAATAGTTCTATCTCTAGGGGGAGAGACACCTTGTTATTATGACACTATGGATTATATAGTTAGTCACAATGATGTGAAAAGTTTATACCTAAATGCTGGAATTGACATCCTTGCTAACCGACTAAAAAATGAGAATCAAACAAGACCCATACTGTCCCATATTAAAAACATTGATGATATTAAAGAATTTATCGCAAAGCATTTATTTGAAAGAAATTTATTTTATAAAAGAGCTCATTTTCAAATTAAAACTGACAAAAAAACATTGAAGAAAATAGTTGTTGAGATTCAACAGAAGTTATCTTAAAAAAATACCGCCTTTTTCGCCCTGTAAAACAACAGTAACATGTTCATTAGTTGAAGTTGATAGAGATATTCCTTTGAAATCTGCTTTAATAGGAAATTTTTTATGGTTTCTATTAACCATAACAGCAGTTTTAATTTGTTTAACAGAAATAGTTAAAAAATAATTAACTGCATAGATTAGAGTATTTCCTGTGTTTAGAACATCATCAACAATAACAATTGATTTATTTTCTATTTGAGATAGTAAAAGATTACATTCTAAAGAATCACGTGGATTCTCTTTATTAATGTCCAATACCCCATAAATAATTTTCAAATTACTAAAACTTTCAAGTGCATTTTTTAATGCCTTTGCTAGCTCACTTCCCCTTGGAGCAATTCCAACGATTACAAGTTCATTTTCATTAATATTATTCTCGTAAATTTGGTATGCAATTCTTGTTATACTTGATTGAATTTGATCAACTGTCTTTATTTTATCTCCGTATATAACCATAGCATAAATTTACTGATTAAATTTAATCTTCAATTAAGTCTTCTTTAGATAAATCATCCAATTCCCTTCTTTCTTTCTTTGTAGGACGCCCACTACCTGGTTCACGATTTGCATGGGAAGCTAATTGTTGCATCTTATTGAGTTCTGCATCTAGATTGTCTATTCGTTCAATACAATATAGTCCAACAAGTTTGGCCCCAACCCTACTTTTGGGTAATGCAATAACTTCAATTTGACGCCATATTTGATCTTTACGAACCTTTATTTGATCCAAGGGGAGGACCTCTCTAGACGCTTTTACTGTTTGATCGTTAATAAAGACTTGCCCCTTTTTACATGCATTTAATGCTATGTTTCTAGACTTAAATAATCTAATAAACCACAGATATTGATCAATTCGCATGCTTAAAACTTAATTAATAATTTAATCAAAAATAAAGTAAAATTGTATCTTACAGTCCTTAAAAAATTGATATTGAAAATTTTCTCATTCTTGACACTAACATTACTACTCTTAATTGTATCATGTAAAAAAGAAGACAATGAAGTTGAACCACCAAGAGATATTCAAGAGCAGTCTACTGTTGACGATCAAAGTCTGGAGGACTTTCTATCAACTCACTTTTATAATTATGATGATTTTCTAAATACAGAATACAATAATGAATTGATTTTTGATACCATTAGCGGAGAAAATATATCTAAAACTCCCTTGATTAGTCAGGTTAAAAAGGAAATAGTCAGAATTCAAACATCGGAAGATACTTATGTAGATCATAACTTATACTATCTTATTGCAAATGAAGGTAAAGGGATAAACCCCGCCACTTCTGATTCTACATATCTTGCTTATGAAGGAACTTTGTTAAACGGATATTCTTTCGACTCTTCAAAATCACCAATATGGTTTGATTTAACACAAGTTGTGAGGGGATTTAGAGAAGGAGCATCTAAATTTAAATCAGGAAATTTTACTGTTAATGATGACAATACTGTTAATTTTTTTGGATACGGTCAGGGAGCATTATTTTTTCCTTCAGGTTTGGGGTATTTTAATCAAACTGCTGGCTCAGTTCCACCTTATTCTCCTTTGATATTTAAAATAAAATTGTATTTAGTGAATCAAACAGATCACGATGATGATGGAATTCTATCCGCTGAAGAATATGATAATGATGGAGATGGCTCACCGGACGATACAGATCAAGACGGTGTTCCGGATTACTTAGATGCTGACTAATTAATCAAAGCATGTACTTTTAAACTGCTTAAATTATTTTTTTTTGAGAATGCTTTTCACTTTACTTTTAATTGAATTTTTATTGAGTCCATACTTTTCCATAAGTTGGGCTGGAGTTCCCGATTCACCAAAGCAGTCATCCGTAGCAACAAATTCATGAGGAGTAGGGTGATTTCTAGAAAGCATACCTGCTATACTTTCTCCCAAACCACCAATAAAGTTATGTTCTTCAGCAGTTACTATACATCCCGTTTTTTTAACAGAGTTTAAAATTATTTTTTTGTCAAGAGGTTTAATTGTATGGATATTAATTATTTCAGCTTTGACCCCCATTCTATTTAAATCTTTTGCAGCTTCTAAAGCTTCCCAAACAAGATGTCCTGTAGCCACTATAGTTACATCAGAGCCGGGCTGAAGTAGAATCCCTTTACCGATCTCAAATCCATTTTCAGGGGTTGTAAAATTGGCCACTTTTGGTCTTCCAAAGCGAAGGTATACTGGGCCTTCAAAATCAGCAATTGCTAGAGTTGCAGCTTTGGTCTGATTAAAATCACAAGAATTAATGACTGTCATACCGGGAAGCATTTTCATCATCCCAATATCCTCAAGAATTTGATGAGTAGCACCATCTTCACCTAATGTAATACCAGCATGTGAAGCACATATTTTTACATTTTTGCCGGAATAAGCGATGGACTGACGAATCTGATCGTAAACTCTTCCAGTTGAAAAATTTGCAAAAGTTCCTGTAAAAGGAATTTTCCCTCCAATAGTTAATCCTGCTGCAATTCCCATCATATTAGCCTCTGCAATCCCTATTTGAAAAAAACGTTCTGGATTTTCATCAATAAAAGTTTGCATTTTTAAAGATCCTATTAAGTCTGCGCAAAGAGCTACCACATTAGGATGTGACCTTCCTAATTCAGTTAAACCCTCTCCAAAGCCTGATCTTGTATCGTTACTACCTTGATTTATATACTCTTTCATTTTTTTGTTTTAGTAGTCGCCTAATGTTTCTTTATTTTCTGAAAGTGCTATAGCTAATTGCTCATCATTTGGAGCTTTACCATGCCAAGCATGAGTATGCATCATAAAGCTAACTCCGTTACCCATCTCAGTTTTCATTAAAATTGCTACAGGCTTTTTATTACCCAATTTACTTTTTGCTACATTAAGAATTTCAATAATTCGCACCAATGAATTACCCTCTTTCAATTCCAAAACATCCCATCCAAAAGCTTCAAATTTATCGCTGACATCACCTAAACTAAGAACATCTTCCGTACTTCCATCAATTTGTTTTCCATTAAGGTCTATCGTTGCGATGAGATTGTCCACATCATTTCCAGCAGCATACATTAATGCTTCCCAATTTTGACCCTCCTGTAATTCCCCATCTCCCATGAGGACATAAACAGTATTAGGATCATTGTTTAATTTTTTTGAAAGTGCTGCACCAATTGCAACTGAAAGCCCTTGTCCTAAAGAACCTGAGGCAACACGAATTCCTGGTAGACCTTCATGAGTAGTGGGATGACCTTGAAGCCTTGAGTTAATTAACCTAAAGGTGTTTAATTCCTTTACAGGAAAATATCCACATCGAGCCAAAGTACTATAGAATACTGGTGAAATGTGTCCATTGGATAAAAAGAAAAGATCTTCATTTTTACCATTCATTGAAAAGGCACAATCATGCTTCATAATTTCAAAATAAAGTGCTACAAAAAATTCAGTACAACCTAAAGATCCCCCTGGGTGTCCTGAGTTTACTTTATGAACCATCCTTAAAATATCACGACGTATTTGAGAAGTAATACTTTCTAAAGAGTGATTTTCAATCATATTTTTAAATTTTCGATAAATGTAAACTTTCTATTACTCTTTTTATGTAGAAAGTTAAAGAGTTAATTAACAATTGAAAATAGGCTTTATTATTCTTGTATAATAGTATCTTTAAACCAATGAAATATGAACTTACCGCAACAGATATCAATTCCCAAGCTAGAGCTGGGATAATTTCTACTAATCACGGTCAAATTGAAACTCCCATCTTTATGCCAGTAGGAACTTCTGCAGCTGTAAAGGGTGTTCATCAACGTGAATTAAAAAAGGATATTAATCCTGATATTATTCTTGGGAATACTTATCATTTATACTTACGTCCTGGGATAGAAATTTTAAAAGAAGCAGGTGGTTTACATGCTTTTATGGGATGGGATAAACCAATTTTAACAGACTCTGGAGGTTATCAAGTATATTCTCTCTCAGCAAATAGAAAAATTAAAGAGGAAGGGGTAAAGTTTAAATCTCATATTGACGGTTCATACCATTTTTTCACACCAGAAAAGGCAATTGAAATACAAAGAGCTATTGGTGCTGACATTATCATGGCATTTGATGAGTGCACACCTTACCCTTGTGAATATATTTATGCAAAAAATTCGATGGAGCGAACTCATCGGTGGTTAAAACGATGTTTTAAGGCCAATAAATCATTACCATATCTATATGACTATGAGCAGACTTTATTTCCTATAATTCAAGGGAGTGTTTTTAAAGACTTAAGAAAAGAGTCAGCTTATTTTATTGCCTCAATGGATGCACCAGCAAACGCAATCGGGGGCTTATCTGTTGGTGAACCAGCTGAAGAAATGTATGCAATGACTGATGAAGTTTGTAGTATCTTACCAAAAGATAAACCGCGTTATTTAATGGGAGTGGGCACACCCATAAATCTATTAGAAAATATTGCCCTTGGTGTTGATATGTTTGATTGTGTATTGCCTGCAAGAAATGGACGAAATGGAATGTTATTTACCGCTGAGGGAACAATAAATATTAGGAATAAAAAATGGGAAAACGACTTTTCACCTATTGACCCTTCGGGTTATTGTTTTGTAGATTTAGATTATAATAAAGCTTATTTAAGACATTTATTTTCAATAAATGAAATGCTAGGGAAACAAATTGCAACTTTGCACAACTTGAGCTTTTATATTTGGTTGGTCCGCGAAGCTAGAAAACATATCTTAGCCGGATCTTTTACCAAGTGGAAAACAAAAATGATAAGTCAAATGCAACCTAGAATCTAATAATGAAACTGATTGATTTTTATATCATCAAACGTTATATTGGCACTTTTTTAGTAATGATTTTGCTTTTTATACCAATTGGTATTATGGTAGATTTAGCAGAAAAAATTGATAAGTTTAAAGAAAAAGAAGTTCCCCTATTAACCATAGCAGATTACTATTTGGACTTCACTTGGTACTTTGCTAATTTGCTGTTTCCTATTTTTTTATTTTTATCTGTCATTTGGTTTACTTCTAAACTTGCTAATAACACTGAGGTAATAGCTATTTTGAGTTCTGGAATTTCTTTTTTTAGATATCTTAGGCCTTTTTTACTTGCAGCAAGTTTCATCGCTGTATTTGCATTTTTTGCAGGAATGTATGTTGTTCCAAAATCTAACCTAGGTTTTAATGATTTTAGATATAAATACATTGTAAAAAAAGAAGCTAGAAATACAGATCAAGTATTTTTACAAATAAGTGATAATGAATTTATATATGTCAACAATTACGATCCAGTTCGTAAAAGAGCTACAAATTTCACATTAGAACATTTTAAAGGGAATAAATTAGAATTTAAAATTCATTCGGAACGAATACGTTGGATTGATAGGGATTCCAGTTTTCGATTATCAAATTACAGTAAACGCATTTTTGATGGTGATCGAGAGCGTTATGAAAAAATATCTAGAAAAGACACAATTTTTGATTTTGAAATTAACGACTTAGCACCTGTAAACTATATAGCCGAAACTCTTACTTATAAAGAATTGAACCAATTTATTGAAGATGAAATAGATCGTGGGTCTAGTTTGATAAACAATCATTTGTTGGTACGTCATAAGCGCTGGAGTATTCCCATATCTGCATTTATTTTAACTTTGATAGCTGTTGCAGTAGCCTCTTTCAAGAGAAGAGGGGGGATGGGTGTAAATCTTGCATTCGGAATCACTCTTGGCTTTCTCTTTATATTTTTTGATAAGATTTTTGGTGTGCTGGTCAGTAAATCTACATTCCCACCTTCATTAGCAGCTTGGCTACCACTTGGTATTTTTGGAATACTTGCTTTCTTTTTACTCCGCCATGCAAGACGTTAGGGCAAAAAGTATAATATACTTTCATTTTATTGTAGTCATATTTGGATTTTCATCTATTTTTGGCGCACTTTGTTCTTTAGAAGCTATTCCTCTTGTAATATATAGAATGGTCTTAGCAAGCATGGGTCTTGCATTTTATTTTGCTATTTTTCATCGTTCTTATTTTAAATTAGACCGTTCTCTCTGGTTAAAAGTATTTTATGGAGGTGTTATTATTGGGCTGCACTGGGTTACTTTTTTTCATGCCATAAAAGTTGCTGGAGTTTCATTGACTTTAAGTATGATGGCTACAGGTGCATTCATTACAGCCATCATTGAACCATTATTTAACAAACGGAGGGTTTTGGTCTACGAATTACTTTTTGGTGGGTTAATTGTGCTTGGAGTTAGTCTAATTTTTCAGGCTGAATATGAGAATTTGTATGGAATTAGTATTGCTTTGATTTCTGCTTTTCTTTCTTCTGTTTTTACTATTTTAAATTCACAAATGGTCAAACAAGGTCGTGCAATTACACTTTCCTTTTACGAACTATTAGTGGGAGCTGTTATTGGGATTTCGTTCGTGCTTCTTTCAGGAAAATATAGCGTCGTGGATTTTGAGTTAAAACAATTGGATATTCTTTGGATTTTAATGATTGCTTGGGTTTGTACATCCTATGCGTTTAATATTTCGATTAAAGTTATGCAGCATTTATCCCCTTTTACAGTAATGCTTATTATTAATTTAGAGCCACTATACGGTATTCTACTTTCCCTTGCTATTTGGGGTGAGGAAGAGTTAATGAGTTTTCGATTTTACGCAGGGTTTATTATTATATTAGGATCTATTTTGTTAAATGGAATTTATAAGAAGCAAAAACAAATAATATAGATTAAAGTCAATTGCAAAGAATTTTTAAATTTGCTTTAACAAATAAATTTATGGAGTATTTAGAGTTTGAATTACCTATTAAGGAATTAAATGACCAGTTAAACAAATGCAAACTCATCGGTAATGAGAGTAATATTGATGTTACTGAGACTTGCGAGCAAATTCAGAAGAAACTTAAAGAAAAAAAAAAAAGAGATCTACGGTAATCTTTCTGCTTGGCAACGAGTCCAGCTTTCGAGACATCCTTCTAGGCCTTACACGCTTGACTATATTAAAGCATTATGTCAAGACTCTTTCCTTGAAATGCACGGTGACCGAAATGTTCTGGATGACAAGGCAATGATTGGCGGGCTTGGAAAAATTGAAGATCAATCTTTCATGTTTGTTGGAACCCAAAAAGGTTATAATACCAAAACACGCCAGTACCGAAACTTTGGAATGGCAAATCCAGAGGGTTACAGAAAAGCTTTAAGATTAATGAAATCAGCAGATAAATTTGGGATTCCAATTGTAACCTTTATAGATACTCCTGGTGCTTTTCCTGGGATGGAAGCAGAAGAACGTGGACAGGGAGAGGCAATTGCTAGAAATATCTTTGAAATGATGTCTATTTCAGTCCCAATAATTGTTGTAATAATTGGTGAAGGAGCTTCTGGAGGAGCGCTGGGAATTGGTGTTGGGGATAAAATATTTATGTTAGAAAATACCTGGTACTCCGTCATTTCACCTGAATCATGTTCTTCAATATTATGGCGCAGTTGGGAGTACAAAGAAACTGCTGCTGAAGCTTTAAAATTAACTCCTAAACACATGCTTAAATTAAAATTAATCGATAAAATCATTAAAGAGCCTTTTGGGGGTGCGCATTATGATCATAATGAAATTTTTCAAACTGTTAGAAAAGAATTGATGCTTTCTCTCAAAAAATTAGAGAAACTTAGTTCTAAAAAAAGAATTGAACAACGTCGTGATAAATTTATCAAGATGGGGAATTATAAGGGATAATGATTTTTTAGGTTGTTAACACAATAGTAGTAGTTATAAACATTTACTCTTTATACTTAGGGTATATTCTGTAATTAAGATGTAGTGTAAATTTATTCAAAGAATGTAATTTAGACTTATGGAAAAAAAGCAATCTATAAATTTGTCAAAGCGTCAGAATTCTACGGTTATAAATCTTCAACAGGGTAAAATTCCTCCTCAAGCTCTTGAACTTGAAGAGGCTGTATTAGGTGCAATGCTTATAGATAAAAAAGGAGTAGATGAAGTTATTGATTTAATTCAACCAGAAGCTTTTTATAAAAAAGCACATCAAACTATTTTTGAAGCAATTTTTCAACTTTTTCAAGACTCACAACCAATAGACCTTTTAACGGTTTCATCTCAACTTAGAAAAAAAGAAAAATTAGAGAGTGTTGGAGGAGAGTTTTATTTAGTTCAATTATCTCAGCGTGTTGCCTCTTCTGCCCACATTGAATTTCATGCTCGAATCATTTTACAAAAGTTCATTCAAAGAAGTTTAATTAGAATTTCTAATGAAATAATTGAAAGTTCCTATAAAGAGTCAACAGACGTATTTGACTTGCTAGATGAGGCTGAATCAAAACTGTATGATGTTACACAAGGTAACATTAAAAACTCTTCTAAATCAGCTCAAAATTTAGTTATGGAGGCCAAAAAAAAGATTGAAGAAATTTCTAGACAAGATGGACTCAGTGGGATAAGTACTGGTTTTGAAAAATTAGACAAACTCACATCGGGATGGCAACCAAGTGATTTGATTATTATTGCGGCACGTCCTGGTATGGGTAAAACTGCTTTGACACTTTCCATGGCAAGAAATATTGCTGTAATAAAACAGATTCCAGTAGCATTCTTTTCATTAGAAATGTCCTCTATACAGTTAATTACGAGATTAATTTCCTCTGAAACAGGATTGTCTTCTGAAAAACTTCGTACAGGTAAATTAGCTGATCATGAATGGCAACAGCTTAATATTAAGATTACTGATTTAGAAAAAGCACCCCTTTTCATCGATGATACTCCTTCACTTTCTATTTTTGATTTGCGAGCTAAAGCTCGTAGATTATCTTCTCAGCATGGTATCAAGTTAATTATAGTAGATTACCTACAGTTGATGACTGCAGGATCATCCAATAATAAATATGGAAATAGAGAGCAGGAAATATCTACCATATCAAGAAACCTTAAAGCTTTAGCCAAAGAACTTGACATACCTGTTATTGCTCTTTCACAACTATCTAGGGCAGTAGAAACTCGAGGTGGAACCAAGCGGCCAATGCTATCCGATTTGCGAGAATCTGGAGCAATAGAACAAGATGCGGATATAGTGTCTTTTATTTATCGTCCTGAATACTATAACATAGATGAATGGGATGATGATGATCATTCTCCATCGGAAGGACAAGCAGAGTTAATTATAGCAAAACACAGAAATGGTGGTTTAAATAACATTCGACTTAAATTTATTGGCCATTTAGGAAAGTTTGAAGATATAGAGACATTTGACTCTCCATTTGAGTTTCAGTCAAAAATGAATCCTAATGAAACTTATATTTCGGATAGTATTATACCTAATCCAGATGATGTCTTTGATGGAAATGAGGGAGAAGATGATGCAAGCTCACCCTTTTAGCTTATATTTTTAACTTCATTAAAATATCAGTTTGTTTTTCATCTCCCAATTGGAAATTGTGTGAATCAAAAACTTCAAATTTTTTCTTCTTGTAAAATTTAAGTGCTTTATAATTCAATTCCCATACACCTAGCCACATAAATTTGTAGCCCTTATTTCTTCCAATTTTTATTGCTTGTTCAAGAAGCTGGGATCCCAACCTTTTTTTTTGATAAAATCTTAGAATATAGAATCGTTGAATTTCATAACCCTCACCGTTTAGGACAGCTTCCGTTTGAGCTTCGTTAAAATTCAATTTTAAATACCCGACTAACACTTCATTGTAATAAGCAAAGTAAAAGACGGTATTTAAATTTTCAAATTCCTTGTTAATTCGCTCTTGACTTAGCTGATTTTTTAAATAAATAGCCATATTTTCTTCAGTATTTTGGTCTTCAAAAGTCTCTTTAAAGGTTTTGACTGAAATAGAATGAAGGGTTTTTAATTCAGTTTTTTGTGTAGGGCGAATATTTAATTTAAAAGACTTCAAACTATTAAATTTCTATTCCCATGTATTTAATCGACGACTTTAATTGAATTGAGCTTTGAAAATGAATTGTTTGTATTCCCAATTTGTCTGCTGCCTCAATATTCCGTTTGTTATCGTCTATAAAAAGTGATTTTTTCGGATCCAATTGATAACGATCAAGGGTAATCTGATAAATATCTAAAAAAGGTTTACGTGTTTTTTCGGTACCTGAAACAACAATACCTTCAAATAAATGTAAAAAATCAAATCGCTTAAGTGCAACAGGGAATGTCTCTGCACTCCAGTTAGTTAATGCAAAAATTTTATATTTTGGATTTGAAACCAGTTTTTTTAAAATGGTAACTGTTCCATCAATTGGACCACCAAGCATTTCTTCCCAGCGGTCGTAATATATTCGAATCCATTCCTCGTATTTTGGAAAAAGTTTAATTCGATCAGATTGAGCTTGCTCTAAAGGATAGCCTGCATCTTGATTTTCATTCCAGTCAAAAGTACAGATTTCATCAAAAAACCATTGCATTTTTTTTTTGTTTCCATCAAAAACATCTAGGTAGACATATTCTGGATTCCAATCGATGAGTACTCCTCCCAGGTCAAAAATGACATTTCTTATCGTATTCATAATTTATCTTTAGTTTCTTGACCAACTGACATTAGGTAAGCCTTTAAAAATGGATCAATTTGACCATCCATAACTCCTTCAACATCTGTCATTTCATGTTTTGAACGAATATCTTTAACTAATTTATAAGGGTGCATCACGTAATTCCTAATCTGAGAGCCCCATTCTATTTTCTTTTTTGAAGCTTCAATTTCATCTCTTGCTATCATCTTTTTCTGCAATTCAATCTCATACAATTGAGAACGCAATAGTTGCATGGCCTTATTTTTGTTTTCAAGTTGTGAACGGGTCTCAGAGTTTTCAATAATAATTCCGGTGGGATGGTGTCTGAGTCGAACTGCGGTTTCTACCTTGTTTACATTTTGACCTCCAGCTCCGCTGGCACGCATGGTTTCCCAAGTGTAATCTGCACTGCTGATGTCAATTTCAATACTTTCATCAACTAATGGATAAATATAAACTGAAGCAAAGGAAGTATGTCGCTTCGCATTGCTATCAAAAGGAGAAATACGAACCAATCGGTGAACCCCATTCTCACCCTTGAGCCATCCGAAAGCATAATTTCCTTCAATTTCTAGGGTCACTGTTTTAATTCCTGCTACGTCTCCTGCTTGATTATTAAGTTCTTTAAGTTTAAACCCTTTCTTTTCACCCCACATTAAATACATACGCATTAACATAGCAGCCCAATCACAACTTTCAGTTCCTCCTGCACCAGCGGTAATTTGAAGGACTGCACTTAGATCATCGCCTTCTTCTGAAAGCATGTTTCGAAATTCGACATCCTCTAGACGAAAAAGAATAGTTTGATAATGGGATCTTACCTCTTCAGTTTCTGCATCACCACTTTTTTCAAAATCCATTAGGATTTCTAAATCCTCTATTCCATTTTTTAGAAAATTATAATCGGTTACCCATTTTTTGAGTTCCCGCATTTGTTTAATGTGTAATTCTGCTTTTTTTGGGTTATCCCAAAAGTTAGGTGCTAAGGTTTTCTCCTCTTGATTTTGAATTTCAATTTCTTTCGCATCAACGTCAAAGATATCGCCTTAAGGAACCCAGTCGGTCCAATAGGTCTTTGTATTGCTCGTTTGTAATCATGTCCAAGGCTTTTCACAAAAATAGAAGAATAATATGTTTAAGCCTTCAAGTTTAATTCAAAATATATTTTTGTTAAAAACTATATTTATCGGTTAATAATTTTAATTCTTCACTAAATGGGTCTCAATTGTTTTTACTAGTTTTAACTCTACTAAAAGAAAATTATATGAATAGAGTGTTTGTTGTTGCATTGAGTTTTATATTGTTTATGTGTAATGTTCACGCCCAATCAAAAAAAAGTAGAGATAACGATCCCAAAAACCTCTCCATAATAGAGCAATCAAAATCCTTTAAAGGATATTTTGATTTTTATTATCATGAAGACATGGATAAAATATATTTAAAAGTTACACAAACTGAGCAAGAATTTTTATACGTAAATAGTCTGAGTCAGGGAATAGGAAATAATGATATAGGATTAGATCGCTGACAATTAGGAAATGAACGTGTTGTTTATTTTTCTAAATCAGGCAATAAATTATTATTGATTCAACCTAATTTAAGATATCGATCTAGTTCTGATAATCCTTTAGAACAGCGTTCCATTAAGGAAGCCTTTGCAAAGTCTGTTTTATTTGGTTTTCCTATTGTTAAGAATTTGACTGACGGCCACCTCATTGATTTGACTCCATTTTTATTGGAAGATGCTCATGGTGTCTCCAAAAGACTTGAGAATCTTGGAGAAGGTCTTTTCAAAGTTGACAAAAATCGTTCAGCAATCTATTTGGAAAGAACAAAAGCCTTTCCTCAAAATATTGAATTTGACATGTTAATAACATTTTCTGGGGAAAATCCTGGGAGTAAGTTAAGGGATGTAACACCTTCACCAAACTCAGTGACTGTTCATCAACATTATTCTTTTGTTGCTTTGCCTGATAATAATTATAAAACACGAACATTTGATCCTCGTTCAGGAGTAAATGCAATGACCTATTACGACTACACCACTCCTGTGAGTATGTCAACTAAAAAACAAGTAATATATCGTCATCGTTTAGAAAAAAAAGACCCAATAGCTTTGGTTAGTGAAGCTGTACAACCTATAATATATTATGTTGATAGCGGAACACCAGAGCCTGTTCGTTCCGCTTTACTTGAAGGAGGACTTTGGTGGAATCAGGCATTTGAGAGTATTGGTTTTAAAGATGCCTTTCAGGTTAAAATATTACCTGATAATGTAGACCCTTTAGATGTCCGTTATAATGTAATCCAATGGATTCACAGATCGACACGGGGGTGGAGTTACGGCTCAAGTGTTTCCGATCCCAGAACAGGAGAAATCATTAAAGGACATGTTAGTCTGGGAAGCCTTCGTATTCGCCAAGACTTTATGATTGCTTTGGGCTTAACAGAAGCACCTTTTACTAAAGATAATGACAAGAGCGAAAAAGCTCTAGATTTAGCTTTGTCTCGCATTCGTCAACTTTCAGCTCATGAAATAGGACATACTCTAGGTTTTGCTCATAACTTTGTCGCAAGTGCTAACAACAGAACTTCAGTGATGGATTACCCTCATCCAAATTTAAGCTTAAACCAAGGTAAAATAGACTATTCAAAAGCTTATGAAACTGGAATAGGAGACTGGGACAAGGTCAGTGTAGCTTTCGCCTACAGTGATTTTCCTGATGAAGTTGATGAGGATAAGGCATTAAATCAAATTATTGAAAAAAGTTTATTAGAGGGACATCGATTTATTACTGATTATGATGCACGTCCTATTGGTGGCGCCCACCCTACTGCACATTTATGGGATAATGGAAGAGTAGCTTATGAAGAATTAAATAAATTACTTAAAATAAGAGAAATTGCACTTAATAAACTTTCTTTAGATCATTTAAGAGATGGTGAGCCATATAGTTCACTTGAAGATCGAATGGTGCCAATGTACCTTCTTCATCGTTATCAGGTTGAGGCAGTTGTTAAATTAATTGGGGGGATAGATTATGATTATGGGGTAAAAGGTTCAATAGAATACAAAACTAAAGTGGTAGATGCAACTACTCAACGTAATGCTTTAAAAGCCTATTCTAATGTTTTGATGCCAGTAGCCTTAAAAATTCCTGACCATCTTAGGACTTTACTACCACCCAGATCTTTTTCTAATCCAAGAACTAGAGAGAACTTCCTTTCTCAAAGTGGTGTAGCTTTTGATTATTTAGGTATTGCACACAGTCTTAGCAATGCTTTTTTGGGGATGATTCTACATCCAGAACGCTCTAATCGTCTAGTTACTCAGTATGGATTTGATTCAAATCAATTAGGACTCAAGGAAACTTTAAATTCATTGATAACATCACATTTTAAAGTTAGGTATCGTAATGGTCATGAACAGCAACTTAATGAAATTGTAAAAATTAATCTTTTAAAACAAATAATGTATTTAGGTCAGAATATAGAGTCAAATTTTATCGTTAAGGCAATGATTCATCAAGAATTGATTAGTTTAGATCAATGGATCGCTGGACAGACAAACCTTAGATTTTGGGATTTTTACCGTACGGAAATTGATAATTATTTTGAAAACCCGAATGATTTTGTTCCACCTGTATCCAAAAGATTACCTGATGGTTCTCCTATAGGATCTTTTTCTTGTGATGACTAATATGCAAGTAAACTTAATTAGTGATACCGTAACACAACCATCTAAAGGAATGCTGGATGCTATGTTTTCAGCTCCAGTGGGGGATGATGTTTTTAAAGAAGACCCTTCTGTGAATATCCTAGAAGAAGAGGTCGCCTTACTTTTTGGAAAGGAATCTGCCCTTTTTTTTCCTTCAGGGACTATGACTAATCAGACGGCAATTAAATTACATACTCAACCTGGAGAACAATTGATCTGTGATCATTATTCTCATGTTTATCATTACGAAGGTGGTGGTGTAAGTTTTAACTCAGGAGTTTCTTGTCGATTACTTGAAGGTGATCGGGGAAGAATTTCAGCTGATTTAATTTCAGATGCCATTAATCCTCCAGATTTTTATCACAGTCCAAAATCTACTTTAGTAAGTCTTGAAAACACCACCAACAAGGGTGGAGGCGCGATTTATGATTTTTTAGAAATTAAAAAAATTAAAGAACTTTGTGATCTTAATGAATTGGCATTACATCTCGATGGGGCTAGGCTTTGGAATGCGTTGGAAGTCACCAAAAGAAGCCCAAAAGATTACGGAAATGTATTTAACACAATTTCCTTATGTTTCAGTAAAGGCTTAGGATGTCCGGTAGGTTCTGTGCTCTTAGGTTCAAAATCAGATATTGAAGAAGCGCTGAGGATTCGCAAAGTATTAGGAGGCGGTATGCGTCAAGCTGGATATCTGGCAGCAGCAGCAAGTTACGCAATTAAGAATCATCGGGGTGATTTAAAAAATGACCATATAAAAGCCCATGAAATTGCTCAAACTCTTAAGACATCAGCTTTAGTTGATCATGTAGCTCCAGTTGAAACAAATATTGTAATTTTCTCCTTAATATCAAGTGAAGACGAAAATGAATTCATACAAAAAATGAGAACAAAAGGCATCTTTTTTATTTCCCTTGGAAAGGGAAAATTAAGAATGGTTACCCACCGAGATTATACAGATGAACAACACGATTACGTGTTGGCAACGTTAACTAAATTAAACTAAGATGAACTGCAAAAGATTTATTCTAATACTGATTTTTACAGTATCAATCTCAGCATGTAAAAAAAATACCCCTATGGATTTTGACACCAGCCTTCAGCCACCATTAGCTGAAAAATCACCTTTTCAATTAAAAACACACGACGATATCAGAATTGACCCATATTATTGGTTGCGTGAGCGTGATAATCCTGAGGTGATTGATTACCTAGAAAGAGAAAACGATTATTATCAAAAAATGACTAAGGATACTGAATCATTTAGAGATGATCTTTTTATTGAATTAAAAAATCGAATTAAAGAAGAAGATAATTCAGTTCCTTATTTCTATAATGAATACTGGTATATCACTCGTTTTGAAAAGGGTAAACAATATCCCATCTATACTCGAAAAAAAGATTCATTGACTGCTGTTGAAGAAATTATTTTTGACTGCAATAAAATGGCTGAAGGCAATGACTATTTCAGGTTAGTTGGGATGAATGTCAGTCCAGACAATACTAAAGTGATTTATGGTATTGATATAGAATCTAGAAGAAAATATACACTCTATGTAAAGGATTTATTGAGTGGAGAGATCTTGGAAACAAAAATTAAAAATACATCAGGAGGAACGGCATGGGCTCTGGACAACCAGCATTTCTTTTATACCAAAAAGAATGTAGAAACCTTGCGATCAGAATGGATTTATAGACATAACATTGATGCTGCTACTGATAGAGATAAATTGATTTTTCATGAAAAAGATCAAACTTTTTCTGTAGGAGTAGGAGAGAGTAAATCCCACGAGTACATTATGATTTACTCCTATAGTACCCTTACAACAGAATATCAATTTTTGGATGCTACGAATCCTCTTGGGAAATTTAAAACAATTCAACCTAGAACACGAGGACTCGAATATAGTGTTGCGCAATACCAAGATAATTTTTATATTTTAAATAACCATAATGGGGCTACAAATAAAAAAATTTCTAAAGCACCAATTTCAAAACCAGAATTGAGTCAATGGGAAGATTTGATTCCACACCGAGAAGATGTTTTACTTGAGGATTTTGAAATATTCAAGGACCACTTTGTCACAACTCAACGTGAAAATGGATTGACTTCAATCCGGATCCAACGTTGGGATGAGGATTTAGACTATTTTCTGCCAGTTGAAAGTGAGACTTACAGTCTGTATGGTTATTACAACCCTAATTTTGATACGGTTAAATTTCGTTTTGGGTTCACTTCTTTAAGCTCCCCAAGAAGTGTTTATGAGTTTGATATGGAAACTAAGGAAAAGGTTTTACTAAAGCAACAGGAGGTTATAGACACTAACTTCAGTCCAGAAAATTATAAAGAAGAGCGTATATGGGCCAATGCAAGAGATGGAATTAAGATTCCTATATCACTAGTGTACCATAAAAAAACTTCGCCTTCAAAGGACACACCTCTTTATCTTTATGCTTATGGTTCATATGGTGCAATTATGGATCCTGGGTTTGATAGTAGCCGATTAAGTTTGCTAGATCGCGGCTTTATTTTCGCAATTGCACATGTTAGAGGCGGGGAATATCTAGGCAGACAATGGTATGAAAATGGTAAGCTATTAAAAAAGAAGAATACTTTTTACGACTTTATAGATGTATCTCGCTTTTTAATTAACTCAAAAATGACAAGTACTGAGCATCTCCATGCGATAGGCGGTTCTGCTGGTGGACTTATAATGGGTGTGGTTGTTAATCAGGCGCCGGAACTTTATCGTAGTGTAGTTGCTCGTGTTCCTTTTGTAGATGTCATGACGACCATGCTAGATGAAACGATACCCTTAACTACTGGAGAATTTGATGAATGGGGAAATCCGAATGATAAAGACTATTATGATTATATGATTTCCTATTCACCTTACGATAATATAGAATCTCAAGAATATCCTAATATGTTGGTTACTGCAGGATATCATGACTCACAGGTTCAGTATTGGGAACCAGCTAAATGGGTCGCAAAGCTTCGTGATCTAAAGACTGATAAAAATGTTTTACTTTTGAATACTAATATGGAAGCTGGACATAGTGGAGCATCAGGTCGATTTGACGCCTTAAAGGATACTGCCAAACAATACACTTTTATCTTACAATTGGAAGGAAAGTTAGACTAATTTTTTTTATTAAATTTGCACTATCTTATTAGAAATAAAGTATGAACCATTCGTTTAATACCTATCAAAACATTCTTGAATTGATAGGTAATACACCTCTCATTAAATTAAAAAATTGTGTTGCAGGTTATGATGGTAAATTTTTCGCAAAATTTGAAGCGTTTAATCCTGGGCATTCGAACAAGGATAGAATAGCTATTCACATTATAGAGGAAGCAGAGCGTCGTGGTGTTTTAAAACCTGGAGATACCATAATAGAAACTACTTCTGGGAATACTGGATTTAGTCTGGCAATGGTCTCAATGATTAAAGGATATAATTGTATACTGGCTGTAAGTTCAAAATCATCGATTGATAAAATCAATATGCTAAGTGCTATGGGAGCACAGGTTCATGTCTGTCCTGCAAATGTTTCTACTGATGATCCAAGGTCATATTATGAAGTTGCAAAAAGATTGCATTCAGAAATAAATGATTCAGTATACATTAATCAATATTTCAACGAGCTAAATGTAGATGCACATTACCGTTTTACTGGACCCGAGATTTGGAAGCAAACTGAAGGTAAAATCTCCCATCTTGTTGCTAGTAGCGGTACTGGTGGAACTATTTCAGGATGTGCAAAGTTTTTAAAAAAACAAAACCCTAGAATTAAAATTGTCGGTGTAGATGCGTATGGATCAGTGTTAAAGAAATACCACGAAACAAATGAGTTAGATCCAAATGAAATATATCCATATAGAATTGAGGGTCTTGGGAAAAATTTAATTCCTACTTCTACATATTTTGATTTAATCGATAGGTTTGAGAAAGTTACAGATGAAGATAGCGCACATACTGCAAGGAGTATTACTAGATCTGAAGGAATGTTCGTAGGTTACACTTCCGGAGCTGCTATGCAGGCTGTACATCAGTTGGCCAAACAAAATTATTTCAAAAAAACCAGTCATGTTGTCGTCATTTTTCCAGATCATGGTTCTCGATATATGAGTAAGATTTATAGTGAAAAATGGATGGCAGAGCAAGGCTTTTTTGATGCAGAGAATCAATCACACAAAAATATTGAATATATAAATGATCAATCTTCAAAAAAATGAGAGATTTATTTGAGAGAATACATGAGAACAAAGGTCCTTTAGGAAAGTGGGCCTCTCAGGCGGAAGGTTATTTTGTTTTTCCTAAACTGGAAGGACCGATCTCTAACCGAATGAAATTTATGGGTAAAGAAGTCATTACATGGAGTGTAAATGACTACTTAGGCCTTGCTAATTTACCTGAAATAAGAAAAGTTGATGCAGATGCAGCAGCTGAATTTGGATCAGCATATCCTATGGGAGCAAGAATGATGTCGGGTCATACTGAACTTCATGAACAATTGGAAAACGAACTTGCTTCTTTTGTAGAAAAGGAGTCTGCATATCTTTTGAATTTTGGGTATCAAGGTATTTTATCAACCGTTGATACACTCGTGGGTAAAGACGATGTTATTGTCTATGATGTAGATGCACATGCCTGTATTATTGATGGAGTTCGCTTACATTTAGGGAAACGCTTCACTTATAAACATAATGATGTAGAAAGTCTTGAAAAGAATTTGCAACGTGCTACCAAGGTTGCTGATCAAACAGGTGGAGGAATACTGGTCATTTCAGAGGGAGTTTTTGGAATGCGTGGTGAGCAAGGTAAATTGAAAGAAATAGTAGCCCTGAAGAAAAGATATAACTTCCGTTTTTTAGTTGATGATGCACACGGTTTTGGTACCTTAGGAAAAGATGGAAAAGGTGCAGGTGATGAACAAGGAATTCAGGACCAGATTGATGTTTATTTTGCAACTTTTGCGAAATCAATGGCCTCTACAGGTGCATTTGTAGCATCGGATACACAGATTATTGATTATTTGAAATACAACATGCGTTCACAAATGTTTGCTAAGTCTCTTCAGATGCAGTTAGTAAAAGGTGCTTTAAAACGTTTGGATATATTACGTACACGACCAGAATTTAAAGCTAAACTTTGGGAAAATGTAAACGCCTTACAAAATGGTCTTAAAGAGAAAGGATTTGATATAGGAACTACTCAAAGTTGTGTAACTCCAGTTTACTTAAAAGGAAGTATACCAGAGGCAATGGCTCTAGTAAAAGATTTACGTGAAAACTATGGAATATTTTGTTCTATTGTTGTTTACCCAGTGATACCAAAAGGATTAATTTTACTGCGTTTGATTCCAACAGCTTCTCATACATTAGAAGATGTTCAGATCACTTTGAAGGCATTTGCTGGAATTCGTGAAAAACTTGAGAACGGAACTTACAAAAGACTTTCAGAATCAGTGAAGGTAGTCTAGTAGTTTAACTGATATTTTGACTCAATCATTGAGCATTACAGGCATTACAAGTAAAGTTACATCTTCACCTTCCGTTGTATTATCCATTGGTGTTAGAATTCCTGCTCTATTCGGAAGTGACATAGATAATTTTACCTGATCACACTCCATATTATTAAGCATTTCTATTAGAAACCTTGAATTGAATCCAATTTGGATGTCGTCTCCTTGGTATTCACAATCTATGCGTTCCTCAGCACTATTACTATAGTCGAAGTCTTCGGCAGATATTTGAAGTGCTGTTCCAGCAATTTTTAAGCGTATTTGATGTGTTGTTTTATTTGCGAAAATGCTTACACGACGGACAGAATTTAAGAAATTGACACGATTTACTTGCATTTGGTTTGGATTTTCTTTTGGAATAACTGCCTCATAATTCGGATATTTTCCATCAATTAATCTACAAGTAAGAATTGAATCTCCAAAAGCAAATTGCGCATTTGTTTCGTTGTATTGAATAGTAATTTCACCTGTAACATCTTGCAAAATACCTTTGAGAAGTTGTAAAGGTTTTTTGGGCATAATAAATTCTGAAACAATATCAGATATAGAATCTCTCCTTGTGTATTTCACAAGTTTATGGGCGTCAGTAGCTACAAATGTCAAACCAGTATTTGAAAACTGAAAGAATACACCACTCATCACAGGTCTTAAATCGTCATTCCCGCTCGCAAACAATGTATTATTAATTGCATTGTACATAAGGTTAGACTGAACAGTTGTAGTTTTTGAATCTGATAATTGAGCTAGTTTTGGAAACTCTTCACCAGGAACATAAGCAACAGCATATTTACCATTATTGGCAATGATTTCAACTGTATTTTTTTGAGTTTTGATAAACGTCAAGGGTTGTTCTGGAAATGTTTTAAGCGTATCCAACAACAAACGTGCAGGCAATGCTAATGAACTATTACTTTCTGATTCTACAGTCAATCGAGTTAAAAAGGTTGTTTCCAAATCCGATGCTGAAAGGGTTAAATTACTTCCGTTAGTTTCAAACAAGAAGTTATCTAAAATTGGCAGGGTATTCGTGCTATTTATTACTCCTCCCAGCATTTGAAGTTCTTTAAGAAGTGCTGCACTTGAAACGATAAATTTCATTTATAATGAGGTATTAATTAAATTTTTTGAAACAAAATATTTATTTGGTATTAAATATGTGAATTATCAGGCAATAAACATTATTTCAAATATATTTGAAATGCTTTGATTCCTAAAACAAACTTATCAACATTTAATTCATCATATGTTTACTTCTTCCTTTTTGAATAAACAATCCAAAAAGTAACGAAATTAATATTGGACTTAATATTATGATCATTTTCCAAAAGATGCCTTTGGAATTAATTTTTTGTGGATCTAGGTAGGCAAAATTCCATTTTTTTTGTCGTATTATTAGTCCTTCTTGATTTCCAGTTAAATAATGAATAGAATTTATTAGAAGCTGTTTATTTGCATAGTAATTACTTGTCCATTTATCATAGCCTAAATTAAGAGGAGCACCCCTTTCTATCTGATTCTCCCCAATACTTCCATCTCCAAAAATAATGCTTTTGTAACCTCCTTTATCTTGATGTTTATTGTAAACAAAAGGTTTAACTCTATTTAAAAAAAGTGATTTACCAGTTCCTTCTGCCAAAATTCCAAGGATTTTTGAGGGCTCATTATATTTACTTGGCTGAATTTTTTTGGTAGCCTCTTCTAATAAAAGTAATACAGGAACCCCTGCTGTTTTAGTAAATGCTGAGGTTTTTAATAAGACTGTTTTATTCAAACTATTCTCTAATGAATCCAGCGAACTTGCAAATTGTGTTAGAACTGGACCCACGCTTTGCCCAATCAAATTTGATTCAGGTATATGTAAGGGAAAATAAGGCCAAGGGTATGGAATGTATTGGGTATTGTTTTGATTTCCTGTAGCCAAAACTAAAGGCGCACTATAAAGATCTTTAACCAGGATTTTATTTAGTCGTATACCTCGAACAAAAAAATAATCGTCTAAATTTAATTCCAAGGGAAATCCATAGGCTTTACCCGAATTATTGAACAAACTGTCACGGCTTATTGCTATTCCATTAATCATCCAAAGAATTCCACCTCCATATAATTCATATTGGTCTAAAATATATTTTTCTTTTTTACTAAATGGTTCATTTGGATTACTTACTATCAGAGCATCAAATCTTTTAAGGTTATTCAAGCTTTGAAGGGGGGTATTCTCATGGTTTTTTAGATTAAAAGAGGCCAAGTTATAATAGGGCTTAAGTGACTGAAGCAAATCTGCCAATTTTATATTTTTAGATGTTTGATGTGAAGTTAATACAGCTAAATTTGATTTTTCTTTTAATGTGACTCTACGTATACCATCTAAAATTAAATATTCAATCTGTTGAATTGAACGAGTAATTTTATTACGTTCGGTATCTCCAAATTGTTTATCTAATAAAAAAACACGCTCTGAAACATTCCCAGAGTTGACTATCATCCAAGGAAATACAATACTTTCACTTCGTTGACCATCTTTTTTTTCAATTACTATTTCAGGCTTCATTCCATAACCTTCCATTTCTGCAATAGCCCTTTCATTAGAATCAATTTCTAATGGATTGTTGAATTGAATTATTAATTTATCGGAGTAAAATTGCATTTGATTGAGAATAATATTTAATTCTCTCCAGAAGTCTCTATATAAACCAGGCAATTTACCATTAAGGAAAATATCAATACGAACGGGTTCATCTAATGCTTTTAATTGTAAGATGCTTGTTTCCGACAAACTGTATCGCTTGTCAGCTGTTAGATCTTTTTGAAACGTAATTTGCTGAAATATTCCAATAAATAATAACGTTAGCGACAATATAAAAATGGGTTTTTTATAGGTTAGCATTTAGCTCTTCTTTTTTAAAATGAGTTGAGTGCCTATTAGGAAAAAAGAAATAGAAACGCCAATAAAATAAAGAATACCTTCAAGGGTAATTAAACCACGACTTAGTCCAATATAATGCATTTGAGCACTTAGATTATTGATCCACTGATACAGGTATAAATTTTGACTTAAATCTGCTAAAAAAGACCAGAAGTAAAAATGAATAAAACATCCTAAAACAGAAACTATAAATGAAGCTACTTGACTTTGGAACAGAAGAGAAGAACATATGCTTGTAATCACAAATAAATTTCCTAAAAAGAACAAGGCAAAATAGGAGCTCAGAATAATGCCCCAATCTAATTTTGAATCCAATTGAAGTAAGTTATCTAAAGCAAATGCATGGAGTATGGTAGGTATTAAAATCATAGACAAAACCAACATTACACCAATAAGTTTACCACCAAATATTTGGGTTGGACTTAGAGGTTTTGTAATTAACAATTCAAATGTCCCTTGAGTAAACTCTTCAGAAAAACTTCGCATACTTAAGGCAGGAATTAAAAAGAGAAATAAAATGGGTGTAAATTCAAAGAATGAGGAATAACTAGCTAATTCTGTATTGAGCAAGTTATATGGAGTATCAAAAAGCCAGAGGATTAGACCTGTTATTAGGAGATAACCAGCGACAAGTAAAAATCCTGTTAGTTGTCCAAAGTACAAACGTAATTCTCTTTTAGCGATGCTCCACATACTAATCAAATTGGATACTAATTAAATCCCTATACTCAAGTCCAAAAAGTGAACTTGCACTTCCTACTGTATCTGGATTGCTTTTGTATATAGCAAGTTCTAAATGACCTGAGGCATTAAATAAAGCCAGTTTTTTACCATCTTCTTCACGATTTTCTTTGGGTAGAGTAAAGTCAATTGATTGACTGTAACTATTATGTATTTCCTTAAACTTTACAGTTCGCGCATTTATTGTAAATGCTCTGGATTTCCCAACTTCTTTAAAGAGTTTTTGTGTGATATTTGTGATCACATTCCCGTAATTATCAATATAAATAACACTACCCTTAATTTGATTACCATTTTGACTGATAACAGGTTTTATATTAGTTAGCTCTTTGATCTGCTTTACGGAACTACCAATAACCTCTAATGTACCCTTTCTTGCAATATGAGCAGCAACTTGAACGAATACATCAAGGACTGGAAATGAACTGCTTTCTTTACGATTTATATTGATTGCTACTATTTTTTCAGCTTTTTTATCCTCTTTTATCAATGAAAAAATTCCGTTGTCAGCGCCAATAAAAAAGTGTCCCTCAAGTTGCATAACGATATGAATATTTTCCGGATTGTATTCTGACTCAACACCTACAATATGAATACTTCCTTTTGGGAATACTTTATACGCATTTTTGAGTATGTATGCAGTTTCTGAGTGGTTATATGGACTTATTTCATGAGAAATATCAATTGTATTCACATTAGGAATTTGTTGAAATAACGCTGCTTTAATTACGGAAATAGAATAATCCTTATATCCAAAATCTGTAGTTAATGTTACAAGGACCATAAAATTCTTTTTGTCTAATGATTTAAGTAAAAATATTCTATTTTTATATTCAACACATCTTACAATTAGTAAAAATAATTCATTTTAACAGAGTATCCTTTGAATGATATAAAAATCGACCTTTCAGAAGTTAATCCCCAAGAGTTTTTTGGTGATCAAAACACAAACATCGAAAAACTACGGACTTATTTTCCAAAAATTAAAATTGTTGCACGCGGGAATACTCTGAAGGCATATGGGGAAAAAACAATACTTAAAGAATTTAGTAAAAGGGTTGATATTCTCATCGCTCATTTTGGAAAATTCAATATTCTAAATGATGAAATAATTGAACGTATAGTTCTTGATGGTAATGAGAATAATCAAGAGCTTAACGGAGGTACAGAAAGTCAAATTCTTCATGGTGTAGGGGGAAAAATAATAAAAGCTAAAACTTTTAATCAAAAACGACTTGTAGAGTCAATGAACAAAAATGACATGGTTTTTGCTGTAGGTCCAGCAGGAACAGGTAAGACATATACAGGGGTTGCTTTGGCGGTTAAAGCTTTAAAACAAAAACAGGTAAAGCAAATAATTTTGACTCGTCCAGCAGTTGAAGCAGGTGAAAACTTGGGATTTTTACCAGGAGATTTAAATGAAAAGTTAGATCCTTACATGCAACCATTGTATGATGCCCTTCGTGATATGATTCAGTTGCAAAACTTCAGAGTTATATTGAAAAGGGAACGATTCAAATTGCGCCTTTAGCTTTTATGAGGGGTCGTACATTGGATAATGCTTTTGTAATATTAGATGAAGCACAAAATACTACCCACGCACAAATGAAAATGTTTTTAACGCGTATGGGAAAAAATGCAAAGTTTCTTTTGACTGGTGACCCAGGTCAAATTGATTTACCCAGGCGAATGATTTCAGGTTTAAAAGAATCACTTTTGATTCTAAAAAATACTGCAGAAATAGAAATAATTTATCTCGATGATAAAGATGTAATTCGACATCCATTGGTCAAGAAAATTATAGATGCTTATAAAACTATAGAACACGATAGCTGATGATGAATAAAACAATTATGCAAACTGACCTCCATTTGAAAGATTTACAATCTAAATACATTGGAAAAGTTCGGGAGGTTTACCTATTAAAAAATAATCTACTACTTATGGTGTCAACGGATCGCTTATCGGCTTTTGATGTAGTACTTCCAAAAGGGATCCCCTATAAAGGGCAAATTCTAAATCAAATTGCAGCTCAAATGATGGAAGCCACTTCCGATATTGTTCCTAATTGGCTGGAAGCGATACCAGATCCAAATATAGCACTAGGAAAATCATGTATCCCTTTTAAGGTTGAAATGGTCATTAGAGGTTATCTATCAGGCCATGCGTCTAGAATTTATAAGTTAGGTGGACGGACGCTCTGTGGAGTAAGTATGCCTGATGGAATGAAAGAAAATGATCGGTTTGAAACACCAATCATCACTCCTGCAACCAAGGCCAAAGAGGGCCATGATGAAGATATTTCTAGAGAAGAAATTATAAAACAGGGAATTGTAAGGGAATCGGATTATGTACAATTGGAAAAATTCACACGAGAACTTTTTCAACGTGGAACAGAAATTGCCAAAAAACAAGGTTTGATCTTGGTAGATACTAAATATGAGTTTGGAAGAACAGCTGATGGTAAAATTATTTTAATTGATGAAATCCATACTCCTGATTCGTCTCGATTTTTTTATGAAGATGGTTATTCTAAAAGACAAGAAGAAGGATTGCCTCAAAAGCAACTATCTAAAGAATTTGTTCGACAATGGCTAATAAGTGAAGGTTTTCAGGGACTGGATGGACAGCAACTTCCTGAAATGAAAGAGGAACGCATTCAATCCATTTCAGAAAGGTATATCGAATTGTACGAAAAAATCACGGGTAAGAAATTCATTAAAGCTGATTTGAGTGATATTGAAAACAGAATCAAGTCTAATGTATTTGGTTATTTTAATCAAAAAACTTAGTCTTATTTACTTTTTAACAGCTCATAAATTTCATTGATAGGGGTATTTGCTGGAAAACATAGAGCATTATCATATTTTTTGAACCAAGTAATTTGCCTTTTTGCAAACCTGCGTGTATTTTTTTTGATTTCTTTCACAGCTTCATCTAAAGTACAATCTTTATTAAAATATGAAAAAAGTTCTTTATAACCTATAGTTCGTAGTGCAGAATTTTTTTTGAAAGGAATTAATGAACGAGCTTCATTTTCTAAACCAGATTCAATCATTTGATCAACACGATTATTTATTTTCTCGTATAAGCTTATTCTTGGACAATGAAGAATTATCATTTTAGAAATGAAACTTCTGGGTTCGCGTTCTTGTCCTAAGAATGAAGAATAAGGCTTATTTGAAGCTATGCTTACCTCTAATGATCTAAGAAGCCGAGCGGGATTATTGATATCAACTTGGGTGTAATATTTGGGATCTTTTTCTCGAAGTAATTCATGAAGTCCTTTTAAGCCATGAGTTTCGTAGAATACTAAGAGTTGATCTCTTGTATCTTGCGTAATTTCAGGAAATTTATCCATTCCAAACATAACAGCATCTGCATACATTCCAGATCCACCAACCATAATTATAATATTTTTTTCTTTAAAAATATTCTCAATAGTTTCAATGGCTTCCTTTTCAAAATCTGCAACTGTGTAGCTATCTATTATCGATTTAGATTGGATAAAGTGATGTTTAACTGCTGACAACTCTTCATTTGTAGGAATGGCAGAACCAATTTTCATTTCTTTATAAAACTGTCTTGAGTCGCAAGAAATAATTTCAGTATTAAATGCTTTAGCTAAAGCAATACTAGTTTTTGTTTTCCCTACTCCTGTTGGACCGGCAATGTAGATTAATGTTTTAGTTAACATTATTTAAGGTTTTTCCACAATAGTGGCAAAATATTGCACCTTCTTTATGGGATGAATTTAGACAATTTGGGCAGACTTGGGTATTGGTATCAAATGGCTTTTGCTTAGACATTTCTGAAGTCACAATGCCAGTAGGAACAGCTATAATGCCATAGCCCATGATCATTATCATGGATGCAAGAAATTGACCTAACGGACTTTGTGGCGCTATGTCACCATAACCAACTGTGGTTAATGTAACTATACACCAGTAAATACTTCTTGGAATACTAGTGAATCCACTTGACTCATCCTCAATTAAATACATTAGGGTGCCAAAAATGATACATAAAATCAAAATAGAAAAAATAAAAACTAAAATTTTTATTTTACTTGCATTAAGAGCCTTAAATAAAATATTAGATTCATTAATATATCTCGATAATTTTAAAATTCTAAATACTCTTAAAAGCCTCAATGTTTTTAGAGATAAAAGGCTATTGGTTCCAGTAATAATAAATGAGAGGTACATTGGTAGGATAGACAATAGGTCTATAATTCCATAAAAGCTAAAAATATACTTTAAAGGTTTTCTTACACTAATAATTCTCAAAATGTATTCAACAGAAAATAGAATAGTTATAATCCATTCCGCCCAATTAAGATAATTGTGATAGATTTCATCAATTGAGTTAACGCTTTCGAATGCAACAAAAAGTACACTAAGTAAAATGGTAATAAGTAGTAGCACATCAAAAAGTTTTCCAGCCGGTGTGTCGGCTTCGAAGATGATCTCATGAAGTCTATGTTTCCATTTTTTCATAGCTATGGGTTAAATTTAGTGTCTTTAGATGGCATCCAAATTAATCAACTTATTATATTTTTTACTATCTAAGAAGCTACGTATTATTTTTTGGGTATCTAAATTATCTTCCATATTAACAAGGCGGGATTTTATTTGCTCATTATTTTTAATTTGATGATTAAGATCAAAATATCCATATCCTTTAAAAATATCATTTTCAATAAATACAAAAGAAGACTCACCTGATTTTCTACCTCTTGAAACAATAATGAAATTTGAAAATGGATATTGAAGACTTTTCAATAGATTATGAATTCTACCCCTGTAAAGAAATGCCGATTCCTTGCTAATACAAACACTCTCACATTTATCTATACCATAATTAGAGCAAGGACCCGATATATTTCTTGCGATACTAGTTTTTTTTAGGCACAGTCCAAAAGTATTAGCCCAATTAAAAAGAGCTTTTTTAGCATTTTTAACATTTTTAAAGACACTTAGATAACTTGTCTCTTCAATAACTTGTTCAATAATTAGTTTCGGATACTCTTTTCTTTCTTCTAATCGAATACCTAAAGGATAAGTCCTGTATCTCAATGCTTTATTTAGTTTTGGTGAATTTGCCTTAATTTCATTTTGTTCTTTGAGGAATGTTATCAGTTCATCACCAACGAGCGCATAAGTTACTGAGCAAATTTCCTTTTGAATAACTCCAGACTTTTTAGATTTAGCTGTTAAATGATATAAAATTTTTTTCTTAATATTATTACTCTTTCCAATATAGATGATTTCGTTTTTTAAATTGTGGATATAATAGACTCCCATTTCAGAGGGAAGTTTGTCAATAATTTCTAAATACTTAGAAGGAACTTTGTTTGGTTGCTCTGAACTAACATACATCTTTAAAATGTTTTTTTGAGTGTCCTTTTCCATTAGAAGTTCAAATAATTTTACTGTCACTTTAGCGTCTCCTATTGCTCGATGTTGATCTGAAAAGGGGATACCTAAATTTCGCACCAATTTCCCTAAGCTATAGGCAGGTTGATCTGGTAAAAGAATTTTTGATAGTGACACAGTACACAAAGATTTACGCTCAAAAGGAAAGCCCAATCTTCTAAATTCAGTCTGTAAAATCCGATAGTCAAATGAAGCATTATGTGCTACGATAATACATCCATCTGTAATTTGAACTATACGTTTGGCTATTTCATAAAATTTCGGTGCATTTTTTAGCATTTTTGATGATATACCTGTTAATTTTTGTACAAAAGGTTGGATTTTGATTTGAGGATTTACTAGACTACTAAACTGATCAGTTATTGATTCACCATCATGTTTGTATATAGCAATTTCTGTTATACCTTCTTCATCATACTTGCCTCCGGTGGTCTCAATATCAAGAATGGCGTACATATTTAGTAATTTCGAACTCCGAAAATTTTACTACCGATACGGACCATGTTTGAACCACATTCTATAGCAATCTTATAATCACCACTCATTCCCATAGAAAGAATTTTCATATCTGGCAACTTTTCATTTGTTTTATCAAATAAACGCTTTAATAATTTAAATTCAGAAGCGATTTGATCTTTATCCTCTGTGAAGGTTGCCATACCCATCAATCCAACAATTTTGACGTTTTTAAAGATTTTCGAATCTTCCAAAAGTGTATTCAATTGATCTGGTGGAAGCCCAAATTTTGTCTCTTCTTCAGCAATACGAATTTGAACTAAACACGAAATAATTCTGTCATTCTTATAGGCTTGCTTTTGGATTTCTTTAAGCAATTTATAACTGTCAACTCCATGAATTAGATCAACAAAACGTGACATGTACTTTACTTTGTTTGTTTGTACATGACCAATCATATGCCATGATATATCCTTGGGCAGAGCTTCCCATTTTAAAGCCATCTCTTGAATTTTATTTTCACCAAAAACATGTTGCCCCGCCTCGTAGGACAGAGCTATTTCTTCTACTGACTTTGTTTTTGAAACAGCTACCAAGGTAACGTTTGATGGGATATTATTAATAAGATCTTTGGTTTTAGTCTTAATATTCATATAACTAATATAATGCTTCAAATTTCATTATAAACTTTATAAAGTGGAATTCAGGTCAAAAAAAAGCTACCCGAAGGTAGCTTTAAAATTATTTATCAAAGTGTCTTATTGAGCTGCTTTCATTCCCTGTTCGATTAAATCGTAAAATTGATCTAATTTAGGAAGTACTATAATACGAGTACGTCTGTTTTTAGCACGATTTGCAGAAGTATCATTATCGGCTACTGGGATATAATAGCTTCTACCTGCTGCAGTCATACGTGCTGGCGCAACATCAAAATTATTTTCAAGAATACGTACCACAGCAGTTGCACGTTTTACAGAAAGGTCCCAGTTATCAACGATACCTTCAATTTTAATTGGTACGTTATCAGTGTGCCCTTCAACCATAAACTCAAGTTCTGGCTTATCATTTACAACTTTTGCAACTTTTCCTAATATTTCTTTAGCTTTTGAAGTTACAGTATAACTACCGCTTCTAAATAGAAGTTTATCAGAAATAGATACGTATACTACGCCTTTTTCCACGTTGATTTCAATGTCCTCATCACTCATGTTTCCTAACACGCCTTTAAGACTTGTTACTAAAGCAAGCGTTACAGAGTCTTTTTTGGTAACGGCATCTTGCATCCTTTGTATACGTATGTCTTTTTCTTTCATACTTTCTAAAGACATTTCAAGATTTTCAGCTCCTTTTTGGGAAAGAGTTGTTAGATTACCTATGTTATTAATTAAATCTTGATTATTAGCTTTCAAAAACATGTTTTGTTCTTCAAGTGTAGCAAGAGAAGCAAGAGCTGCTTCTTTATCTTCATTGCACGTATTAAGTTTAACTGTGGCTGAATCTAATAAATTTTTTGTGTTTTGTTGAAGTTCCTCAAGTTCTGTGAACTTTTTTTGAGATACACAGGAAGACAATAAAATTCCTGAAATCATTAAAGCGATCGCTTTTTTCATATCTATATTATGTTTTAAATATTATTTTACAAATAAAAAGAAATTTATTTATAATTTTTGTCTAATTCCTTGAAATTTAACCGTCTGAATAGAAAATAATCAATAATTACATTCTTTCTAAGAAAGTATTTGTCGCTTTTCTTCTGATTATTACGCAGTAAATAATTGGCTTTAAACATTTTATAGAACGAAAAATGCGCCTTAATTATTGAGAAAGTTGCTTTAAAATTAAATTTCATGAAATAGATAATACCTATTATACCATCCAACAATAATTTTTTTAATAAAGTACTATAAAGCTTATTATCAGGTAGGTTTTTTGTGCACATAATTAAAGAATTTCTATGATTTAAATAGATTTTTCTGGGTGAAGAGGGTAGTGTAGCACCTCCTATATGGTATACTTTAGACTGACCTAAAGCCTCAATAGTATAACCTGCATTGAAAATTCTCCAGCATAAATCAATCTCTTCTTGATGCGCAAAGAAATTGGTATCAAAACCTCCAAATTCCCAAAATGTATTGCTCCGAATTAAAAAACAGGCTCCACTTGCCCAAAATATTGGAACGGTTTCGTTGTATTGGTTGTTGTCTTCTTCGCATTGATTTAAAATCCTGCCACGACAAAAGGGAATACCCAGTGAATCGATATAGCCCCCAGCAGCTCCCGCATAATCGAAGTGAGTTCTTCTGTTATAATTTAATATATGAGGCTGAACGACTACTGTTTCAGAATTTGAATCAAAACGATTTAATAATGGAGGAAGCCAATTTAATGTAAGCTCTACATCGGTATTTACCAAAGCATAAATTTCAGCTTTTATATTTTTTTAGCCTTCATTATATCCTCCTGCATAACCTTTATTGCTATCAAGAACAATACATTCAACATTTGGATAGGTAGCTTTAGTCCATAAAACAGAATCGTCTGTAGAGCCATTGTCTATGATGAAAATTGATGCATTTTTACTGTTTTTAATTGCTACAGGAAGAAACTTTTTTAAAAGCTTTAATCCATTATAATTTAATAAAACTACTGCAGTTGATTTCATCAATGGGACTTGTATTTTGGCAATTCTTTAATGAATTGGTACTTTTTGTTAATGTAATCCATAGTGCAAAAATAGTGATTCATTCCATTTGTAAGCATCATATAACGACTACCAACTATAAGGTTATATCGAGCAATTTGATCAAAAACATTTTGGTTTATCAGAATATTTGGGGATTTACATTCTACTAAAATTAAGTTGCCTTGATTGGGATCCATAATCATTAGATCAAATCTTTTTCTTGTATCGTATAGATTAATCACATTTTCTACTTTAATCCAAGAAGCAGGATACCCAAGGGTCTGGATAAAATAATTAAGACAGTGAATACGGACCCATTCTTCTGATGTACATAGTAACCATTTTTTACGTATTTGGTCAAAAATATAGGGTTTATTTTCCCTATTTTTGAGTTGTACTTTATAGGTAGGAAAATTCAGTTTCTGCATATTGTAAAAGTGCAATAAATTTTATTATATGCAAGCGTTCTTCACGCTACTTTCAAAAATTGAAAAAGATCAATTTTCCCCTTTTTATTTATTATCGGGAACCGAATCTTATTATTTAGACGCTGTTCTTGCCTCCCTAATTTCTAAATTGGTTGATGAGGCATCTAGAAATTTTGATTTTACATTGTTTTTTGGAAAAGAAGCTAATGCTTCAGAGGTGATAGAAACGGCTAAACGCTATCCGATGATAGCAAAATACAATCTTGTTGTGGTTAAGGAAGCACAACAAATGTCTTCATCCACATTCGATGAACTCGCTTTTTATGCAACCAAACCATTAAATCAATCCATTGTAGTTTTATGTTACATGCATAAGGCGTTTGATAAGCGAAAAAAGCTCTTTAAGGCCGTTGAGAAAATGGGCGAAGTTTTAACAGTTAGACCCTTATATGAAAATCAGATTACTAAGTGGATAAGTGATCACGCAAGATCACTTCAATTAAATCTCACACCCACAGCAATTGAACTCCTCTCTTCATATGTTGGTGCCAATCTAAGTAGGCTTTCAGATGAGTTAAAAAAAATAAAACTAGTTGTTCAAAAAAATGAAATTATTGATAAGGGTGCTATTGAAAAATATGTCGGAATAAGCAAGATATTCAATACCTTTGAATTACAGAAAGCAATTGGTTTAGGTAAATTTTCTTTGGCTTTTCAAATTACTCAATATTTAAATAGAAATCAAAAAACATATCCTCTGGTGTTAGTGCTCTCTTCGCTTCATTCGTATTTTCAAAAACTATTAATATTAAAGACTGTAGTAGATGATTCTAAAAGTGCTTTTGGTTCTATAGGGATTTCACCATATTTTATAAAAGAATATGAAGCTGCAGCAAAACGATTTAGCGTCCGGGAAATTTGTGATGCAATGCGATATATTTTTGAAGCAGATCTTAAAAACAAGGGGATTTTTGGAGTTAATTCAGGTTCCAATGAAATTCTAGAGATATTATTGCTTCGTTTGTTTACTCTCTAGCATACTAGAGCGGAAATTGTTCTGGATCGTTTTCATTCATAATTTTACAAACCTCTTCAAATATGTCATCCTCAGAAGGCTTAGAGAAATAATCACCATCACCTCCATATGCAGGACGGTGCGCTTTAGCCGAAAGAAGTTTAGGTGCGCTATCTAGTAATGAAAATATGTTTTGTTTTTCAATCAGTTGTTGAAGAATATAAGAGCTTCCCCCGCCGGGTACATCTTCGTCAATAATTAATACTTTGTTGGTTTTTGCTATACTTAAACATATTTCTTTTTTTAGATCAAATGGAATTAAAGATTGAATATCAATAATTTCTATTTCAATTCCCTCTTGAGATAGTCGATTTGAAGCATCCTGAACAATTCTGAGTGTAGAACCATAAGAGACAACAGTAAGGTCTTTTCCTGTTCGTAGGACATCAATTTTTCCTAATGGAACAGTAAATTCACCCAAGTTGTTTGGTAAAACTTCTTTCAGTCTATAACCATTCAAGCACTCAATAACAATTGCAGGTTGTTCAATTTGCATTAAAGTATTATAGAAACCAGCTGCTTGCGTCATGTTTCTGGGTACAAGAATATGTATTCCACGAAGCAAATGAATCATACCACCCATTTGGGATCCTGAATGCCAAATCCCCTCTAAACGATGTCCCCTCGTTCTAATTATTAGTGGTGCAATTTGCTGACCTACAGTTCTATAATTCATTGAGGCTAAATCATCACTTAATATTTGAATTGAATATAAAATATAATCTAAATATTGAATTTCTGCTATTGGACGGAATCCTCTTAGCGCCAACCCAATACCTTGGCCAGCAATAGTAGCTTCCCTAATACCAGTATCAGCTATTCGAATACTTCCATACTTTTTTTGAAGTCCTTCCAAACCTTGATTTACATCTCCGATCTTACCCACATCTTCACCAAAAATTATGAGTGAATCATATTTTTTGAAAAGTGCATCAAAATTATCTCTAATAATTACTCTCCCATCAACTAATCTTTCTTGATTATTATAAGAAGTATGAGTTGGCTTAAAGTCCATCAATTCCTTTTTTGAAACTGTGTAAAGATGAGAAGATATTTTTTCTTTCATGTCAAAAGTTAAAGAGCTGAGCCATTTATCAAATGAAGTGAGATTACTATTTTTTTGTTTACTTATAATTCTCTTTATTTGTCTACCTGCTGAAATAATATCTTTAAATCCAAGTTCGTTTACTTGATTTAGCTTGGAAAAAATTAATTGAAGTTTAGGGTCATTGTGCGTATGTTTTTTGAGTTCTGGTAAAAAGCCTATAAGTTTCCCCTTTTCGCTTAAAATAGGCCTTCGATAAGCTTCCCAAGCTGTTCTCCTTGCTAATTTCACTTCCTTTATAGCAGCATCCTCTATTTGAACAAGTTCAGATTCTTTAGCAAAACCTTCATTTAGAATCCAATTACGCATTTTTAAATTACAATCATATTCTTTCTCCCACTCCAAACGGTTTTTAGACTTGTATCGTTCATGGGAACCTGATGAAGAATGTCCTAGGGGCTGGGTAAGTTCTGTTACATGAATCAAAACAGGTACATGTTCATTTCGTGCTATTTGAGATCCAATCTGATAAGCATCTATTAAGGCTAAATAATCCCAACCTTTTACTTCTATGATTTCAAATCCTTCTTTGGTTTCAGTTCTTTGAAAACCATTAAGCGCTTCAGAAATACTTCCTTTGGTTGTTTGGTCCTTATTGGAAACAGAAATTCCATATCCATCGTCCCAAATACTTAATACCATTGGAACTTGCATAACACCAGCAGCATTGATTGTTTCAAAAAACATTCCTTCACTTGTACTTGCATTTCCAATAGTCCCCCAGGCTATTTCATTTCCATTATTTGAAAACTTTTTTTGATTTTTAGTGGAATAAGATCTATAAATTTTAGAGGCTAGAGCTAAACCTAAAAGACGTGGCATTTGTGAACCAGTTGGTGAAACATCTGCACTATGGTTTTTTAATTTAACAACTTCTAACCATTTTCCGTTTTTATCTCTGCTTGCAGTTGTAAAGTGGCCACCCATTTGTCGCCCACCTGACATTGGCTCCCTCGATAAGTCAAGATCTGCATACAAAGCGGCAAAAATATTTGAAATCGATAGTAAACCCTGAGCCATAAGTAGCGTTTGATCTCTATAATAACCAGACCTATAATCACCATTTTGAAAAAAGTGATTCATGACCAATTGGGGCAATTCTTTGCCGTCTCCAAAAATTCCAAATTTTCCTTTGCCAGAGAATACTTCGCGGCGGCCCAACAAACTACATTCCCTACTAAGAACAGCTAGCTGATAATCCTTTAGGACTTTTTTCTTAAAAGCCTTAAAGCTTATTTTCAAATCATTCTCAGAATTTTTAATGTTCATAAGATGGCACGAAAATACAAAAAATAATATTCTTTAAACTCCAAATGATTAAACGAAAACCTATTTTGAAATTATAGCTTAAAACCACTTACGTGAGAATAAACTACCTAATGTACTTAGTCTAGGAGTAAAAATAAATCTAATTTTAGTTGCGTATCTAGATTGAGTGGGTTCAAACCCATTTGATGAATAAAAAGGGAAAAAGATTTCAAAATAATCAGGAACTAAACTAAACTTAAAGCCTGAATCAAAATAGCCGACAGGAGATTGTGAACGTTTTTTAAGAATCCCAATATCTCCATAAAATTCAACCCATTTCCAAATTCCAATAGATGCATTTATCGAAGCCATATAGTCATTTGCTGAAGATTCATCATCATTTGTAGACTCATCATCAAAAAAAGCTTTAAAACCTCCTTCAGCCGGAATAAATTGTTGGCTATAAATTCCAGAATCCTCTGATCTTCCCAAATAATCATAACGAAATAAATAATCTGGTGATCTGTTCAGGTTAAAATCAAAGAAATTTCCATCAGAATTACTAACATTATACCACAAAAACTTCCCTGTAAAAAAACGAACTGCGAATTGACGACCACTAGGGAATAATTTTCTGTAATTGCTACTAAAATATATTTTTCCAAATTTACCTGAAGCTTCAAAATTTGAATTTGTCGTAAAAACGTTAACTGCGTCGGAATTATTATAACGATGAAGAATATTCAAGACACTATAATCGGGAGTAACTTGGACTTCAGGGTCTCTATCACGGAATACATTAAACCAAGAAATATTAAGTAATTGCCTTTTGTTAGAACGTAAATCAAAAGGCCTAAAATACATTGAAAACGAAGGCTGTAGAGAGGTATATCTCAAATTGGTATTGTAATGATAGCTTTTTCCTGTTAAAAAAACTTGATTTAAGTAGTTCTTGCTTTTGTGTTTAATAAAACGATAACGGGTTCTAAAAAAACCAACCATCGATTTTTCTTTTAAGGAATATTGAGGATGTAAATCAATTTCAAAAGGTTGATTTTTAACACGGGTATTATAGATACGCAAACCTCCTGTAAATCCATCATATGCGTTAAAGTCTGAAATGGGGTGGTAGAATAGTTGATTTCGTTTCAGATTTTCACTATCTCCATAAAATGTAAGTTTTAAAGGTTTAAAACCTGATTTAGATTTTATATATTTCCAATTATTAGACCTGTTTTTTTCAGGCAGAAAACGATTAGAATTGATTGCAATAAAGTCGGCATTTTGAGTCTTTAAATCAATTATAGTGTCTTTTCCTCTGTGAAAGATCCATTTTTCACTAATAAGAGAATCCTTTTTTATTAAATCAAGTTTAAATGGAACAGCTTTTTTATTTACTTCTTTCACAGTCATACGAATAGAGTCTTTACCTTTTATTACATTACTTATAAGGAAGTCATATGCCTCACGATCTGTCAAATAGGTATTAAAAAACCATTCTGTTTCTTTTTCTGTTTTATCCTCAAGAATTTCACTTAATGATTTACTTCCTTTTTTCTCAGAGAAAGCCTTTAAGCTTTGATTTAAAATGTCATCCCCAAGGTATTTATCTAAATATATTAATCCAGAACCTGTATGATAAGGAATAGTATAAAGTTCATTTGATTTGGTTAATTTATCTTTACTTAGAGTATCTTGCTGCTGATTATTTGCATGCTCACCAAATTCTGACATAAATGAAAAACTTTCATTAAATCCGATATGTGCCGCACTATAATTTTTAAAAGGGCGTATGCCTAGTACTTTAAATTTATATAAGTCCCCAAGAAACTTGCTTTTTGGGAAAAAAGCTTCTACATATTTCATCATTACGTAAGTCTGAATTCCTCCTGTTATCCAATGTTTTTTACGCTTGTTAATAATGAATAACTCATTCAAATAAGAAGCTAAGTATGCTTTCATAAAACGAGTTTCATATATAAAATCATCAGGGAAGGGGTTCAGAAAAGCCAGAGCTTGGCTAATGCCAACAATAGGGTTTTTTGAATAATCTTTTCTTAAAATAAGTAGTTTTTTATTTGTTATTGAACTTAATATTTGCCTTGTAAATCCATCTATTTTTTTAATAGACTTTTCAATATCAACTTCAACATTTTTACTCGAAAGAATATCTGTTACAATTGAAAACTGATCATTGATTTTAATTGTTTTAAAAGATTTTTTTAAGTCAAAAACGAATTCTGGACTGGTAATGTTTTTATCCTTAAAAATAGTGGTTTTATGATAGCTTGATGAATTTGTGTCGTTAGATATCTCATTTAGATTGCTAAGCAAATCATAGTTAGCAGGATATTCCCAAATAAATTGATAATTACTTGGATTATTGCTGTAATCTCGAAATCCAAGATTACTATTCAATAACCATTTTCCATTATATCGTGGAGCCAAAGACAAAAACAAGTCACGAAGTAAAATCCCATTAGTCGAATTGATTCCGACACCCGTAAACTTATCATCTGGAATTTTTACCAAATACTCTATTTGAATTTTAATTAGCTTTCCAATGGGTAATTTTTTGTTTAAATCGATCTTAATTATATCTAATTGATCAGGGAGTCGGGACCAATTAAAAATTGATTCTCCGTTTAAACTTTTTATTTTTGTAAAACCAAGTTTACTATTTTTTTTAATGTAAAAACTTCGATTAAATTGATTAGCTAAATGTTTTGCCAGTGGTGCAGGCGCACCTTGATATGAGTTTGCCCAATCTAAAAGAAATAGTGAATTCAGATCTTCGTTACTAGTATTTGTATATTCGATTGTTTGAGAGACTACTAGTGTTTCCTCTTCTAAATTTAAACTTACATTGAGTTTATAATTGGTCTGACCAATTACAAAGCTATTTAAACTCAAAAAAATAATTAGAAATCCATTAAAATAATATCCTTTATACATTTAGAAATTTGACTTAAAGTTTTATTTAATAGAAAAATAGTTTGTAAAGCCCAATGCTTCTTTATTAATATTAACGAAATCAAATATATTTAAATCTTCATGACTTATACTTTTTTCTTTAATTTCAAAGTTAATCATATAAGCCTGTTGGTTTTTAAAAATTATTGAGTCAAATATTGATTTGCAAGTCCCAATAAAGATTAGTGTTTCATAATTAACAACAAACTCACTCATGATTTTAAATAACGTCCAACAGTCGTTTGATTTAATCTCGTTTCTATTTTTCGATTTTATTTTTTTCATATAGTAATAAGTTTTGAATTGTCTTTTAATTCTCGAGCTAAAAAACGAGCTGTATGACTTCTATTAATATTTACCAAGTTATCCGTTTTTCCATTGAAGATTAATTCTCCTCCCTTTCGTCCCCCTTCTGGACCAATATCAATCACATGATCTACTTGTTTAATTACGTCAAGATTATGCTCTATAATTAATACTGTATTTCCTTTATTAACCAATCGGTTAAGTACATCTAAAAGCACTCGAATATCTTCAAAATGAAGTCCAGTAGTTGGTTCATCTAAGATGTAAAATGTTTTTCCAGTGTCTTTTTTGGAAAGTTCACTTGCTAATTTTATTCGCTGTGCTTCACCGCCAGATAAGGTAGTGGATGACTGACCAAGAGTAATGTATCCTAATCCAACATCCTGAATCATTTTTAGCTTTCGATAAATCTTAGGAATAGCTTCAAAAAAATCACATGCTTGGTTTATTGACATGTTAAGTACATCAGAAATGGACTTTCCTTTGTATCTAATTTCCAAAGTTTCACGATTAAACCTTCTCCCTTGGCAATTTTCACATTCTACATATACATCAGGTAAAAAATTCATTTCAATCACTTTCATACCTCCACCTTGACATGTTTCACAGCGACCTCCAACTACATTGAAACTAAAACGTCCTGGTTTATATCCTCGTATTTGAGCTTCAGGAGTCAAGGTGAACAAATTTCGTATTTCACTAAACACTCCACAATATGTTGCGGGATTACTCCTTGGTGTCCTTCCGATAGCACTTTGATTAATATCCACTACTTTGTCGATATGCTTTAGTCCTCTTATTTCGTCGTATTTTAATGGAACCTTTACACCATTAAAAATATGTTTATTTAATATAGGGTAAAGGGTTTCATTTACAAGAGTTGATTTTCCGCTCCCTGAGACCCCTGTTACACCGATCATCAATCCTAGGGGAAACTTAACATCAATATTTTTTAAATTATTGCCTTTACATCCAAAAAGTTTGATTGACTTACCGTTTCCTTTTCTGCGATCTTTAGGAATTTCAATACGCAAATCACCAGTTAAATACTGGTTAGTTAGAGTTTGTTCATTTAATATTTCCTCTGGCTTGCCTTGAGAAATGATTTCTCCTCCATTTTTACCTGCATAGGGCCCCATATCAATCAAATAATCTGCACGCAACATAATTTCTTTATCATGCTCCACCACTAAAACAGAATTACCTAGGTCGCGTAATGCCATAAGTGAGTGAATTAGTCTATCGTTATCCCTTTGATGTAAGCCAATACTCGGTTCATCTAAGATGTAAAGTACTCCAACCAGTTGAGACCCTATCTGGGTTGCTAAGCGAATTCGTTGTGCTTCTCCACCAGAGAGTGACTTTGAGGAACGATTTAATTGTAAATAATCTAATCCAACATCAAGTAAAAATTGAAGTCGGACACGAATTTCCTTCAGAATTTCTTTAGCTATTTTATTTTCATTTTCATTTAAAAAAGAATCTAATTCAGAAATCCACACGAACAAGTCCTGTAGATCCATACTAACCAAATTTGCAATATTGGCATTGTTCAATTTAAAAAACAAAGCTTCTTTTCGCAAACGAGAACCTTTACAGCTATTACATTTATAACTCTCCATATAACTGGATGCCCAACGCTTTATACTTGCAGTAGCAGCTTCCTCATAAGAGGATTCAATATAGTGTTCCAATCCTTCAAAATCAATTTTATAGGACCGAGTAATCCCCAAATTGGTAGAAGGGATATCAAATTTCTCCTGACTTCCTTTTAAAATTACTTCCATTCCCCTTTTTGGAATTTTATTGATGGGGTCTGTCAAAGAAAAGTCATAACATTTGGCAATGGTTTCAATTTGCCTGTAAGTCCAACTTGATTTCTTAGTCCCCAAAGGTGCTAAACCACCTTGTATAATAGAAATTGAATCATCTGGAATGATTTTCTTTAAGTTTACCTTATGTTGAATGCCAAGACCATTACAGCTAGGACACATCCCTTTTGGGGAATTAAATGAAAAGGTGTTTGGTTCAGGTATAGGGTATGCAATACCTGATGTAGGACACATTAAATTTCTACTAAAATAGCGTACTTTATTTTCTTTTAATTCCATTACCATCATTATTCCTTGACCGTAATGAAGCGATGTAATTAATGAGTCATTCAGCCGTTTCAAAAATTCTTCATCTTTTTTAACTGTAAAGCGATCGATGACCAATTCAATATCATGAGTTTTATATCGATCTACTTTCATTCCAGGGGTCAGATCAAACACCTGACCATCAATTCTAACTTTTGAAAATCCTTGCCTGGAAAGCGAATCAAAAAGTTCTCTATAATGTCCTTTTCTAGATTTTATTACGGGTGCTAAAAGAATGACTTTTTCACCAAAGTAATCATTCACTATAAGGTTTTGAATTTGTTCCTCAGTGTAACTTACCATTTTTTGATTAGACACATAACTATATGCTGTTCCAACTCGGGCGAAGAGGAGCCTTATATAATCATATAATTCGGTGATTGTTCCAACTGTTGACCGCGGACTTTTTGACGTTGTTTTTTGTTCTATAGCAATTACTGGAGAGAGTCCATCTATCTTATCTACATCAGGACGTTCCATATTTCCTAGGAATTGTCTTACATAAGCTGAAAAAGTTTCCATATAACGACGCTGCCCCTCTGCGTAAATTGTATCAAATGCCAAAGAAGATTTTCCACTACCAGAAAGACCAGTTATTACAACTAACTCATTTCTTGGAATATCAAGATCGATATTCTTCAAATTGTGAACCCGCGCACCTTCAATGCGAATAGTATTTTTCTTACCCTTCATAGTAAATTAGCTGCAAAAGTAAGGTTTTATTGCAGTTTTTTCACCAAAGAAAAAGAATTAATAAAGTGGTTCTGCCGTATCATCTCCTCTAGGATCTGCACCCATAGAAATAACATTCTCTTCTGACAAATGAATAGCATCTACTCTTCCAATTATACGAGAGTATTCCTCTTTTATATCATATCCCTTGGTCTGAAGTTTTTGAATCAATAATGAATCAAACTGTTTTGGCTCCAGAACAACTATATCTGGTAGCCACTGGTGGTGAAAACGAGGAGCTCTTACTGCCTCTTGTATGCTCATCCCAAATTCATATACATTCAATATCGTTTGTAGGACTGACGTAATAATAGTTGATCCTCCTGGAGTACCAACTATCATAGATAGTTTACCATTTTTCTCAACTATAGTTGGTGTCATTGCACTTAACATTCGTTTTTCTGGAGCAATTGCATTTGCTTTTCCACCGATAAGACCAAACATATTCGGAAATCCAGGTTTACTGCTGAAGTCATCCATTTCATTATTCAAAAAATAGCCTCCTGATTCTACAAATACTTTAGAGCCATAACTCCCATTGAGTGTAGTAGTTACTGCTACAGCATTCCCCATGGGATCTAAAATAGAATAGTGTGTAGTTTGTTCACTTTCATTCCAAATAATTGTTCCAGGATTTATATCTGAAGATTTACTTGCTTGATCGAAATTAAAGCTCGACATGCGATCAGATAAATAAACCTTATCCAATAAACTATCCTGGGGGATATTAATAAAGTCCGGATCACCTAAATACAAACTTCGATCAGCGTAGGATCGACGCTCGGCCTCAACAACAATCTGTATTGCCGCTGAAGAATTTTGAGCATATTGCTCTATATTGAAAGGCTCAATCATTTTCATAATTTGTGCTAAGCAAATTCCTCCACTTGATGGAGGACCCATCGAATAAATATCAAGGTCATCATACTTAAAATGAATCGGATCTCTCCAAACAGGTCTATAAGATATTAAGTCTTCTAAAGTCATAACTCCTCCAGTTTCGTTGATACGTTCGATCATTGCTTCTGCATTTACTCCTTTGTAAAACCCAGCACTTCCTTTTCTAGCAATTCTTTCTAGGGTAGAACCAAGAGCTTTATTCTTGACCCAATCATTAGTTTTAAAATCTTTAGCATAGAATGTATTTTTACCATTTATCTTAATAAATTCTTCTTTTTTATCCTCAAAACTAAGTTGCTGTTTAGCAGTGACACGATATCCTTTATTAGCTAAATCAATAGCCGGTTTTACCAAATCTTCCCATGGAAGTTTTCCGAATTTTTCATGAATAGCTTCAAGACCTGCTACGGTACCAGGGACACCAACTGCCATACCTCCTGAAGTACTTTTTTCAGGAATAACATTCCCATCTTCATCCAAGTACATTTCTGCACTTGCAGCAGAGGGAGCTTTTTCACGATAATCTAGGCTACCAATTTCAGCATTATCAAGTCGATAGACCAAGAAACCACCTCCAGCGATATTGCCTGCATTCGGGTAACAAACTGTCAAGGCTAGATCAGTTGCAATCATAGCATCAAAAGCGTTTCCTCCTTTAGCCATAATTGCTACTCCAATTTTTGAGGCCTCTTCTCGAGCACTTACCACTGCACCTCTAATCGGTTTTTCTGAGCTACAAGAAATTAAAATTAAATTAAAGCTAAAAAGAAAACTGAAAAACTGAATTTTTGTCATAGTTGAGATGCTTTTAATTTACTAAAAGTAATTATGGGTTTAATGAACTTTAAGAATTGATTTTCAAAATAGGAATATTTTTGAATTAATTCGGCAGTTGATTTTCCAAAATTTGAATTAAATCTAGTACGCTTATCCATATGAGTCATTATGTTTTTTAACCCCTCAACACTTCTGTACTGCTCAAACCAATTGAAAGTGATTAATGAATCTATGAATCGATTGAGCTTATCTGAAAATTCAACATCAGAATTTCTTAATCGATTATAAAATAAGGTTGAAAAATCTTTTAATGTTAGTGGATGAAAGCTATTCCAATGCACTGCCAAAAAATGATCAAAATACATATCAACAATAACTCTACTGTAATGTCTATAGATTGGAAAAAGTTCAGTTACACATTCTTTGAAAAGGGGATGTGTGTCTGTGAAATGGTCTATAGCCCTGTGGAGTCTAATTCCGTTTTGAATCTGGATAGGATAGTTTTGAACTTCTTTTACCTTTACTTGATCAGCAATTAGATTACCAACAGCAAGGGGAAAGTCATCACCGGATAAAAATACATGAGCCAAAAAATTCAAAAACAATAGATTTTTAACTAATATATATCTAATTTCAAATAAACCAAGATAGTTATTAAGTGTAAACTTAAAAATATACTTCTATCAATTATTAAACTAATAAATTAAAAAGATTTAGACTTTAAATTAAATGCTCTCAATCTAATCAATATAACTAATTTTATAAAAAATAATAAATACTGAATTCAATTTCTAAGTTTTGAATCTTTTAACTTAGCAAGATTGATTAAAATAAAATTTAATGGCATTAATAAAATCAATCTCAGGAATTCGTGGTACAATTGGAGGTAAATCTGGATCAAATCTAAGTCCTTTAGATATAGTCCGATATACGAGTGCTTATGCTCAATGGCTGACCTTAGCCCAAAGAGGAAAGTTGACTGTGGTAACAGGTAGAGATGCTAGAATTTCAGGTTCAATGGTTCATGCCTTAGTGAATGAAACACTAATAGGTATGGGTGTTAATGTGATTGATTTAGGATTGTCAACAACCCCAACAGTTGCACTTTTAGTTCCGATGGAAAGTGCACACGGTGGTATTATGTTGACTGCAAGTCACAATCCGAAACACTGGAATGCATTAAAATTATTGAATAAAAAAGGAGAGTTTATAGATGCAGAGGATGGGGCACAAGTTTTGGATTATGCCGCTAATGAATCTTTTGAATATGCTTCGATTGAAGATTTGGGGAAAATTAGTAATCATAATAACGCCATAGAAAAGCATATAAAATACTGCTTGGTAATGAAATACGCATTGACAGATAAAATAAAAAAAACTTCATTTAAAGTTGTTGTTGATGGGGTTAATTCATCTGGAGGAATCGCCATTCCCGCCTTGCTTGATTCGCTGGGTCTTGATGTAATTAGGATACATTGTGAGCCTAATGGAGATTTTCCTCACAACCCTGAGCCTTTAAAAGAGCATTTGACCGATTTATGTGAAGCCGTAGTGATCCACCAAGCTGATTTTGGAATTGCAGTTGATCCGGACGTGGATCGTCTTGTTTTTGTAGATGAAAAAGGAGAATTATTTGGAGAAGAATATACCTTAGTTGCATGTGCTGACTTCATTTTAGGAAAAAATCCCGGCTCAACAGTCTCCAATTTATCCTCAACAAGAGCCTTGGCTGATCTCGCTAAATCATATGGGCAAAACCATACTGCGAGTGCAGTTGGAGAAGTGAATGTAGTTGCTGAGATGAAAAAATCAAATGCCGTTATTGGTGGTGAAGGTAATGGTGGAGTGATCTATCCTGAATCTCATTATGGAAGAGATGCCTTAGTTGGCGTTGTATTGTTTTTATCCCTATTAGTTGAGCGAAAAGTCCCTGTTTCCGTACTCAAAGCTTCTTATTCTAATTATTATATGAGTAAAAATAAAATTAGCTTACAAAAAGGCACTGATGTGAATAAAATTTTGAAAGACCTAGAACACAATTATTCTAATGAACGAGTTAATTCTGTTGACGGTTTGAAAATTGACTTTGAGCAAAGCTGGATACATCTAAGAAAATCCAACACAGAACCCATCATACGAATTTATACCGAAGCAAAAACACAAAAGGAGGCTGATGCTTTAGCTGCAGAATTTTACAAAGAGATTAAAGCCCTTTTTTAAGCCTTGCATGTTTAAAGCGTTTGTGTGTCCAAAAGTATTGAGAAGGTTCCTCTCTAATTTGCAGCTCTAACAATTCGGTATAAATATCTGTAATATGATTTTGGGGAGTATCTTTTGATTGATTTGAAATAATCTTAAACTCTAACTCGTAATAACCGCGTTTAACCCTTCTTATTTTACCAAAAACTACGGGAATATTTAATTCTCTGGCCAGACGTTCTGCTCCAGTAAAAACTGGCACATTAATTCCCATAAAAGTTCTCCAATACGATTTAGAAGAAAGACGAGGGGATTGATCACTTGCAAAACCATACACACCTCGTTCATTTTTTTTTTCCTTATCACGAATAATATCAGCGGCTATCTTTTGTGGAATCATAAAGGCGTCATGACGATTTCTAATTTGATTAATTAATCGATCAAAATAAGGGTTCTTAATAGGTCGGTAAATTCCGTAACCTGAATGGCTCATATGATAACCTAAAGACATCATCCACTCCCAGCTAGCATAATGACCACAAGTAATAAAGGCTGAACGCCCTTCTTTTTCAAATTGAGTCAATACCTCAATGTTTTTAACATGAAAACGTTCCAGCATCTCATGCTTTTTCATACTCATGGATTTGATAATTTCTAAAAATAAGTCAACAAGATGTCCATAAAAATTCCTTTCTATATCTCGACAGTCATTTTTGTTTAAATTAGGAAAAGTGAGTTTCAAATTTGAACGAACCACCTTTTTTCTATATCCAAAAACACGGTAAATTATAAAGCAAAGACCATCTGAAAGGATATATAAAAGTAAAAATGGTAATCTTGATATAATGTATAGTATAGGATATGCGAGGCAATAAATTAAGGCATTCACAGAGCAATTTTAAAATTCAAATTTAGTTCTTTTTAAACCATTATAATTGTTTAAAACTTTTTATTCAATCTTTTCACTTTAACTTCAAATTTCTATAAGTCTTCGTATTTTTGTTATGAATAAAACATAAATAATATAATTTGTTATATATGGAAAAAATATTAATGTTAGGAATTGGCAAAGTTGGTAGTCTTGTTGGGATTCTATTGAGTAAAAATTTTAAAGTAAAAGCATTAGATAATAAAAAACCTTATTACGATTATGATTATCCGTTTGAATTTGTGCAGGCTGATGTTACAAATATAAAATATCTTCAAAAAGAAATTTTATTACATGATGCTGTTGTTTCTGCACTTCCTTATTATTTAAATAAAATTATTGTAAAGCTTGCACACGATTTGGGGGTTCACTATTTTGATTTAACTGAAGATGTTTCAACAACGAAATTTATTCAAGGACTTCACTCAACATCTAAAAATATACTTGCACCACAGTGTGGATTAGCACCTGGTTTTATTGGGATTGTTGGTAATGATTTATGCGTATCTTTCGATTCTTTACGTGATATAGAACTCCGTGTCGGAGCTCTTCCAAGATATCCTAATGGACAAATGGCTTATTCTTTCACTTGGTCTCCTCATGGGGTAATCAATGAATACATAAATGATGCTGAAGCAATTCACAATGGCAAAAGAAAGCTTGTCTCTTCCTTAGAAGGCTTTGAATACATCAACATAGAAGGACAAGAATTTGAAGCTTTTACAACATCAGGAGGATTGGGAACTCTTTGTGAAACTTTTGAAGGAAAAGTGGATACATTGAATTATAAAACTATACGTTATCCAGGACATGGTAAGCTAATGAAATTTTTAATTTATGAACTTATTTTAAAAGATGACAAAGATCAGTTAGAGCGTATCTTAAGCAATGCTAAACCACCAGTAGAAGAAGATGTCGTTTATGTCTATGCTATTGTAGAAGGAATACAAAATGGTATACTTTCTCGAAAAGAATATTATAAGGCATTCTATCCTATTGAAATCAGAGGCAAGAAGTGGCGTGCTATTTCTTGGACTACTGCAGCCTCCATAGTTGCTGTAATCGAAATGGTTGCTTCTAAAAAACTACCTCAAAAGGGATTTTTAAAGCAGGAAGAAATTCCTTTTGATAAATTCTTGAAAACTACCACAGGAAGTTTATTTTTAACCTAAATATCAAATTTACCTTCAATGAAATTCAAAAACAGTACTAAGATGACTCAAATATTAGAAGCTCTTTTCGATGTCTATGAAGAACGAGTTCCCGATGTTCGAAAAATTACGGAGGCCATGATTGAAAGAGCTATGGTCAATGATCAGACCGGAGTAGTGAATGATCATATCGCCTTCCGCACCATGGGGGTCCCAAATCTAGGCATTACATCATTTGAAAAAATCTTTTTGGCTCATGGGTACACACGAATGGATTTTTATCATTTTAAAGCAAAAAAACTTGATGCTTATTGGTATGCTCCACCAAGCTCAGATCTCCCAAGAGTATTTATAAGCGAACTTAAAGTTCAATTACTTTCAGCTTCTGCACAACAAGTAATCAAAAAATATACTAAAAGTGTGACTTCTGACCCTGTAGATTTATTGAATTTAAATGATGTTAAGCAAGTAGCTGACTTTTTCCAAGCACCATTATGGGTTTTGCCTTCAAAAGATGATTATGAAATCTTACTTACTGAAAGTGAATATGCAGCTTGGGTTATTTATAACCGCTATTATTTAAACCATTATACGATAAGTGTACATGATCTCCCACAAGAATATAATACCCTCGAAGCATTCAATATATTTTTAAAATCTATCGGAATAAAATTAAATGATTCTGGAGGCGAAATTAAAATAAGCAAGGATGGTTTACTCAGGCAATCAAGTTCTATTGCCAACCAAGTAGAAGCTATCTTTACAGAAGGAGAAATAAAAAAAATTGCTGGTAGTTATATAGAATTTGCTGAACGAAATGTATTACCTGAGTTTGCGGATCTAGACCATTCAAATTTAAAACGAAAACATCGAAGAGAGGGTTTTGAAACTGCGAACGCAGATAAAATATTTGAAAGCACATTTACCTCTCAATTAATAAAATAAACATGAAACAAATCAACACATTACTTAATGAATTGAATGTAGAACCTAGTCAAATGGGATGCCATTCTGGAGGATTATGGTACGGATCAGGAATATCCATTGATTCTTACAGTCCTGTTGATGGAAGTTTACTTGGGACCGTTCAAGTCGCTGGAGTAGAGGATTATGAAAATGCCGTTACTAAAGCGGAACAAGCCTATTTAACTTTTCAGAAAATCCCTGCACCTAAAAGAGGAGAAATGGTCCGTCAGTTTGGTAATAAGCTTCGTGAGAAAAAAGAGGCCTTGGGTCAATTGGTGTCTTGGGAAATGGGGAAGTCACTTCAAGAAGGTCTGGGTGAGGTTCAGGAAATGATCGATATCTGTGATTTTGCGGTGGGCCTTTCAAGACAATTGCACGGATTTACCATGACTTCTGAGCGTCCACTGCATCGTCTCTATGAACAATACCATCCCTTAGGTGTAGTAGGAATCATTTCTGCATTCAACTTTCCAGTGGCCGTGTGGAGCTGGAATGTTGCTTTAGCTTGGGTTTGTGGAAATGTATGTATCTGGAAACCTAGTGAAAAAACACCACTATGCGGTATCGCCTGTCAAAATATCGTTACTGAAGTATTGAATGACAATAAACTTCCTGAAGGAATATCAACCATTTTATCAGGAGGCGCAGATATTGGAAAATGGATGACTGAAGATCATCGCATTGCATTGATTTCTGCTACTGGATCTACTAGAATGGGGAAGGATGTAGCCCAACGTGTAGGAGCTAGATTAGGAAAATCTTTATTAGAGCTAGGGGGGAATAACGCTATGATTATTACGCCCAGTGCTGATTTAGATACTGCAATGAGGGCAGCTGTGTTTGGTGCTGTGGGTACTTGCGGACAGCGCTGTACTTCTACGCGAAGAATAATTGTTCATGAAACTATTTTCAATTCCTTTACTAAGAGTATTAAAAAAGCATATTCCCAATTGCGAATAGGTAATCCCTTAGATGAAAACAATCATGTAGGACCACTAATTGATGAGGATGCCGTAAAAATTTATACCAATGCTTTGGCTCAAGCTGAAGCAGAGGGAGGGAAGTGGCTTGTACCTGGAGAAATATTAGATGGTAACGGTTATGAAAGTAGATGTTATGTAAAACCAGCTGTCGTGATTATCGATCATGATGCTGCTATAGTGCATCAGGAAACCTTTGCGCCTATTCTTTTCATTATGAAATACGATGGCGGTGTTGAAGAGGCAATAGCTATACAAAACGAAGTCAAACAAGGATTGTCTTCTTCCATCATGTCACTGAACATAAATGAGACCGAAACCTTTTTAGCACATTGGGGTAGTGACTGTGGGATTGCCAACATAAATATCGGTACATCTGGTGCTGAAATTGGAGGAGCCTTTGGAGGTGAAAAAGAAACTGGAGGTGGACGCGAAAGTGGATCAGATGCCTGGAAAGCCTACATGCGAAGACAAACAAACACTATAAACTATTCTAAAAAACTTCCTTTATCCCAAGGAATTATTTTTGATATTTAATTAACTTTATTTAAATTTTATGTTAGAAAGCTTTCCTCCTGCAGGTTTACTGATTATTGGATTGAATGTTATATTTACCTTCATTGGTTTTAAAAACGATACTTTTTTCGAAAAATATCGTTTTAACATAGGTAGTATAAAAACTGGTGAATATTATAGATTACTTTCTTCAGGATTTCTTCATGTTAACACTAACCATATACTTTTTAATATGTTCACATTTTATTTTTTTGTGGATATTGTCGTTGGAATATTAGGTACAATCACATTTTTATTACTCTTTACAGGTAGCCTTTTAGCAGGAAATTTTCTATGTTATTACTTTCATTTTAAAGATAATCATTACTCAGCAGTTGGAGCGAGTGGTGCGGTAACAGGAATTTTATTCAGTGCTCTTTTATTATATCCAGATATTGAACTTATGTTTTTTTTAATTCCAATCCCAATTCCTGGCTATCTTTTTGGAATTGGTTATTTATTATATACTTTATATGGTATGAAAACTCAAAATGATAGGATAGGCCACGCTGCACATTTTGGTGGAGCATTAGGAGGAGTTATAATCACTTTATTGGTTATGCCTGATGTAATTTACAATTCAGTTTTTATGCTAAGTGTATTAAGTATGACTATTGTTGTTGGAGGAGTTTTATTGTTCAGGAAACAAACTTAATTTACATTGAGCTAAACAATTCTTCGATCTTTTGTTCAAGTTGAAGTCCTCTTAGGTTTCGGGTAAGAATTACTCCATTTTCGTCTAAAATAAAAGTTGCTGGAATAGCTGATATCTGATATAGTTTAGCAATTGGATCATTCCAAAATTTGAGATTAGAAACATGTTCCCATGTTAATCCGTCGTCAGCAATTGCCTGAACCCATTTTGGTTTGGTTTGGTCGAGAGAAACACCAACAATTTGTAGACCATTCTTTTTGTGTTTGTTGAACATACGAACAAGATTGGGATTTTCTACACGACAAGGTCTACACCAACTTGCCCAAAAATCAATTATAGTTACTTTTCCTAATTTATCTTCTAAATTGAATCTTTCACCTTCTGGGTTAGGTCCTTCAAAAAAGGGTGCTATCTGCCCAACCTCAGCTTTTGGACTTTGATTTAAAATTTCTCCAACAGATTTACCTGAAGGGGTATTCTTTATTCGTTTACTAAAGCCCTCGAATAATTCTTTTGCTTCTGAAATTTGAATGGCATTATTTGCTATAAAACGCTCCAAAATTAAAATTGATATAAATGAATTTGGTGCCGATTTAAGAAAATTTAATTCATATTCCTGAATCTGATCTCTAACATCTTGATATTGGTCCCTCAAATCGTCAGCCAGTAGTGAATCTTTTAAAATTACCGCTTGTTGCAGATCATTCCCTATTGCATTAAGAGAAGTAATGTATACTTTTGTTTCAGATTTATACTGCATAAAATCATCATTAGATACAGTGCCATTTGCTTTTGAAGAATCTAGATTGTCTTTTAATAACTCGATTAAAATTGTACCCTTTTCAGCAATAAAAGGAAAAGTTCCTTGTAGTCCTTCAATTTTTAGAAAATGGATATTGGGAAATTCGTTTTCAGTAATCAAACTAAACTCACCTTCATTAACAATTAGCGTATCTAGGACTTTAGGCTGGTTATTAGTATCTGCGACAACGTGAAATATTTTACTACCATTTTCTAAATCTGTGGTTCCTTTTACTTTTAGATTACTTGTTGAGTCCCCACAAGAGACAATTAAAGAAAGAGTAAAAATAAATTTGAAAATTGTATTTTCCATGGATTTTAATATCATTTTACAAATTTACGTAATTGTAAATAAACATGGAGAACTTATCCTTATTTTAGTATTCTATAAATAGAATACTTTTCATAGATGATGAAAAATAAAAATGTTATTGATAAATTTAAAATACTAATAGGAGATCAGAATGTTCTTACTTCAGAATGGAATAAATTACCACATTCAAAAGGTTGGCGTTATGGAGCTGGAAACGCATTAGCAGTATTAAAACCTGTTAAATTGATTGATATATGGAAGATTTTGCAGATATGTATCAAAGAGAATATAATAGTTATAATGCAAGCAGCTAACACTGGTCTAACTGGTGGTTCAACTCCTTTTGGAGATAACTATGATAGACCTATAGTGATTCTTAATACAATGCGAATCAACAGTATTCATATTATTAATAAAGGTTCACAAATAGTTGGTTTAACAGGAAGTACTCTGTATGATTTAGAAAAAAAATTAAAACCTTTAGGCAGAGAACCTCACTCAATAATTGGATCTACCTCAATAGGTGCGTCAATCATTGGGGGAATTTGTAATAATGCTGGAGGTTCTTTAGTTCAAAGAGGACCGTCATACACCGAAATGGCATTATATGCTAGAATTGATAAGGATGGTAAGTTAGAACTTGTTAATGAATTAGATATTAATTTAGGTTCAAATCCAGAAGAAATTTTAGATAATCTTCAAAATCAAAATTATAAAAAATCAGACATCCTAAATACTAATAAACTGGGATCTGATGACAAATACTCCAAAATTGTCAGACAAATTAATAAAAACACTCCAGCAAGATTTAATTCTGATATTAGACTATTACATGGAGCGTCTGGAAGTGCAGGAAAAATAGCAGTTTTTGCTGTTCGATTAGACACCTATCTTTCACCAATTAAAAATAAAGTGTTCTACGTTGGCAGTAATGATCCCGATGTTTTTTGGAAAATACGTCGAGATATTCTTTCAAAATTTAAAACACTTCCAACACTTGGCGATTATTTACATAGAGACTGTTATGACGCAGCAAAAAAATACAGTAAAGACACTTTTTTAGTTATTGAGAGATTAGGCACCAAATTTTTGCCAACTTTATTTGAACTAAAAAGAAAGGTTGATAATATTGCGGGAAAACTCAAATTTCTACCCAATAACTTCTCAGACAGATTAATGCAATTTTTAAGTAATTTTTTTCCAAATCATTTACCAAAAAGAATGGAAAAATTTAGAGATTTATACAAACATCATTGGATTATCGAGATGTCAGACGAAGGAATTAATGAGGCAAGGAATTATTTTAGTAAAGTTTTTGAAGATTGTGATGGCGATTATTTTGAGTGCAATGATTTTGAATCAAAAAAAGCATCTCTACATAGGTTTGTATCTGCTAGTGCAATTGGAAGGTATCATATTCTTAATTCTAAAAGACATGGTGAAATGATGTCACTTGACATTGCATTTCCTAGAAACGAAAAGAAATGGTTTGAGAAGCTGCCAAGAGAAATCGATGAGATGTTCGAAATTAAGCTATACTATGGTCATTTATTTTGTCATGTGCTTCACCAAAATTATATAGTGAAAAAAGGTGTTGATGGAGAAAAATTGAAAACTGAACTTTTAAAAATATATGATAAAAGAGGTGCAGAATATCCTGCAGAACACAATGTTGGACATGAATATACTGCAAAACAATCGTTAAAAGATTTTTATAAAGAACTTGATCCTACTAATGGATTTAACGCTGGAATTGGAAAAACAAGTAAAAATAAAAACTGGGCTTAATAATAAACTCTAAGCTACTTTTAAATACAAAATAAACCTTAAAGCTTTATATTTGATATAAATATATTTATTAATATGTCTGGTAATATTTTTGGGTCACTATTTAAACTTTCAACTTTTGGAGAATCACATGGTCCATCAATTGGTGGTGTTATCGATGGGTGCCCTTCTGGAATTGAAATTGATTTAGATGAAATACAAAAAGACTTAGATCGAAGAAAACCTGGTCAATCTTCAATTGTAACACAAAGAAAAGAACCAGATGAAGTTAACTTTTTTTCTGGAATTTTTGAAGGTAAAACTACAGGAACTCCCATTGGTTTTGCTATATACAATACAAATCAAAAATCTAAAGATTATTCTCATATTAAAAATAGCTATCGTCCATCTCATGCTGATTACGTTTATGATGAAAAATTTGGCATAAGAGACTATCGAGGTGGAGGAAGAAGCTCTGCGCGTGAAACTGCAAGTAGAGTTGTGGCAGGTTCTATTGCTAAGCAATTCTTAGCACCTTTAACGATAAATGCCTATGTTTCCGCAGTAGGGCCATTAAAATTAAAATCAAGCCCTTCAGAAGTTGATCTATCAAAAATAGAAGAAAATATTGTTCGCTGTCCAGATAGTAAAATGGCCTCTGAAATGATAAGTTTAATCAAAAGAATTCGTAAAGAAGGAAATACTATAGGAGGTATAGTAACATGTGTAATTAAAAATGTTCCTACTGGGCTTGGAGAACCTGTTTTTAATAAATTACACGCTGAGCTAGGTAAAGCTATGCTTTCAATTAATGCAGTGAAGGGATTTGAGTACGGAAGTGGATTTCTGGGTACTCAAAAAAAAGGAAGTGAACATAATGATTTATTTAATTCAGACGGAAGTACAAAAACAAATTATTCTGGTGGTATTCAAGGAGGAATTTCAAACGGAATGGATATATATTTCAACGTTGCTTTTAAACCTGTTGCAACCATTATGCAAAATCAAGAAACGATTAATTCTAAGGGTGATTCAGTTGAGATACAAGGTAAAGGAAGACATGACCCATGTGTAGTTCCTAGAGCGGTTCCAATAGTTGAAGCTATGGCAGCATTAGTACTTGCTGATTTCAAACTACTCAAACGGACAAATAAAATTTAGCTATAAATTGAAAATGACAAAACTTGCCTTACACTGGAAAATTTTAATTGGTATGGCTTTAGGTGTTCTTTTTGGAGCATTCTTATCTTTTATTCCAAATGGTTCTGAATTTATTAAAAATTACATTAAACCTTTTGGGACTATTTTCATTAATCTACTTAAGTTGATTGCGATGCCTTTGATTCTAGCTTCGCTTATTAAAGGTGTTTCTGATTTAAAGGACATCTCCAAGTTATCTCAAATGGGAGGTAGGACTATATTAACTTATTTAATTACAACACTTACCGCGGTTACTATTGGTCTTATTTTGGTTAATATAATTCAACCTGGAAAATCAATCAGTGTTGAAACTCGTAATGAACTTGTTGAGGCATATTCTACAAATACAGAAGAAAAACAAGCCGCCGCTGCCAAACAAAAAGAAGCAGGACCACTTAACGCACTAGTAGAAATGGTTCCTTCCAATATATTTTTAGCAACATCTAACAATAGAAACATGTTACAAGTAATCTTTTTTGCATTGTTTTTTGGAATAGGAATGATTTTACTTCCCTTCAAAAAAATTAAACCTATTAAAAAATTCTTTGATTCATTTAATGCAGTTATCCTCAAACTTATTGATTTAATTATGCTTGGAGCTCCTTATGGAGTATTTGCATTATTAGCAGCCTTGGTTGTCGAAGCACCAAGTTTAGAATTATTTCAAGCTCTTGCGCTTTATGCAATTACATTGCTTTTGGGTTTGGTTGCAATGATTATTCTCTACATAATAGTAGTTCGAGTGCTTACAGGTAAAAAAATTGATTTTTTTATGAAAGGAATTGCCCCAGCACAATTACTTGCGTTTTCTACCAGTTCAAGTGCAGCAACCTTGCCTGTAACAATGGAGTGTGTTGAGGAAAACCTTGGAGTAGACGAAGAAGTTGCAAGTTTTGTGCTTCCTATTGGAGCCACAATCAATATGGACGGAACATCTGTTTATCAAGGTGTTGCAGCTGTATTTATTGCACAAGCCTTCGGTTTGGATTTAAATTTAAGTGCACAACTAGGCATTGTATTTACAGCAACCTTAGCTTCTATTGGAACTGCAGCGGTTCCAAGTGCGGGAATCGTTATGCTTGTGATTGTTTTAGCTCAAGCAGGTATACCCGAAGCCGGTTTGGCCTTAATTTTTGCAATTGATCGTCCCTTAGATATGTGTAGGACAATAGTTAATGTGACTGGTGACGCAGCAGTTTCTATGATTGTAGGAAAATCTATTGGGAAGCTGAAGTAATTTATTTTTTAGTAGGTCGCGAATTTCAGTTAATAAAACTTGCTCTTTTGAAGGTGGAGTTGAAACTGGTATAGTTTCCTCTTTAATAAGCTGATCCTGCAGCTTGTTATATAATTTGACAGCAATAAATATTGAAGCACTAACTACCAAAAATGTTAGAATATGATTTATGAAAACTCCATAATTGACCGCTACTTCATCCTGATTATCGTGAGCTTGTTGAACAATAATTTTTAATGACGAAAAGTCAACTCCTCCAATGAGCACACCTAAGGTGGGCATAATTATATCATTTACTATTGATTTTACTATGGCACCAAAATAGGTTGCTAAAATTAAACCTACTGCCAAATCGATAACATTTCCTCGGCTAATAAATTTTTTAAATTCTTTTACTGAAGTTTTTATTAGATTTTACATGATACATAATTAAAATTATAAAAATTTATGTCTTATATCAACTTCGGGAATTGGACACGTTTTGTTTTTCCCAAACCATCGATATCTTCTTTTTGCAATATATCTATAAATCCAATTTTGAAATTTAATTGGCACTAGTTTAAATATAAAAACGAGGCGCGAAAACCCTCCCAACATTCTTAAAACTCTATAAACAGCAGCAGATTCTACCAAAGGATTACTTTGTTGGTCCCATACAAGTACAGAATCCAATGTAGAGGAATCAAAACCTGTTTTTTTAAACATCTCGTCTGCTAGGGGACTATCTAAAGGAGCAAAGCGAAGTCGATCACTTCGATCCCATTGGCATAGTTTTCTTACCCAAGAATTACATAGCACACAATAACCGTCATAAAAGATAATGACTTTTTTCATTTGACTTTTTTAACAGACTTGACTAATTCAAGAAGATCTAAACTTACTTGGGTGGTAAACGCACCATAATTAACAATAGCTTTTTGCTTCTCAATTGAATCAATACTACCTATAGAGCGTCCATCAAAGAGACGTACTTGATCTCCAACATATAACTTGGGTTTTGACTTTATTGCTACCATGGGTTGTTTTTTTTGTCTTTTATTTTCCTGAAGTACTTTTGCTAAGTCCTTTTCAACTTCCTCGTTTAACTTTTTCTTTTGTTCACGTTCTTTTTTAGCTACAGCAGCTGTTTTACGATTTCGTTTTGCATTTTCGGTTTCAACTAAACGGAGTACTTCTGCAACTAGGGGTCGTTTTTTATTGTTTATAAAATAACGTTCTGATAATTCATTGAATTTATTACCCAATACAATCATTCGCTGATTGTGATCAAAAAGCTCTTGATAACTGGTTAGCTTTGCTTTGAGCTTCGCATTTATGTTTTCCATTTTATCAGATTCCGTTTTTGCTTTGCTTTCTTTCTCTTTCAACGACTGGCCTGTTTTCATCATTGCAGAACGCTCCTTTTGGAGTTTTGCTATCGTTGCATCAAAGCGAACTTTTCCCCGCTCAATTTTCTTTTTTGCTCGATTTATTAAACTAAAAGGCAGTCCATTCTTTTGAGCTACTTCAAAAGTAAATGAACTTCCTGCTTCACCCATAACCAATTTAAAAATAGGCTCAAGAGTTTTATTGTCAAATTGCATATTGGCATTGACCATAGCTGGAAGCTCATTCGCAAGTGCCTTTAGGTTGGAGTAATGTGTGGTAATAAGTCCAAAAGCATTACGTTCATAAAAATTTTCTAACATTACTTCAGCCAAGGCACCTCCCAATTCAGGGTCAGAACCTGTCCCAAATTCATCTATTAAAAAAAGAGTATTTGCGTTGCATTTTCTCAAAAAATACTTCATATTCTTGAGTCGATAGGAATAGGTACTCAAATGATTTTCTATTGATTGGTTGTCGCCAATGTCTGTAAGTACCTGAGAAAATAATACTGCTTTAGAGCGTTCATGAACAGGAATTAACATTCCGCTTTGGAGCATAAGCTGTAACAAACCAACCGTTTTAAGAGTAATACTTTTGCCTCCTGCATTAGGACCTGATATGACAATAATTCTATTTTCTGGGTCCATGTCCAAGTCTTGAGGATGAGTGACCTTATTTTCCAATTTATTTGCTTGTAATAACAATGGATGATAAGCTTTTTTATAAACTATTTGTCGATCTTCTTGATTAATTACAGGAAGAATACCATCAATTTCCTTAGCGTAACTCGATTTGGCATGGATAATATCCAACTCCAATAAAAAAACGTGTTGAAGCTCAAGGTAGGGGAGGTAAGGTCTAAAAAAATCAGTTAACTGACTTAAAATCTTTTTAATCTCTTCTCCTTCTTCAAATTCAAGATTTTGTAATTCTCTAGTCTGAGCATTTGTAGCTTCGGGCTCTATAAAAACGATACTTCCTGTTTTTGAGCTTCCCATAATAGCACCTTTAACTTTTCGGCGATACATTGCTTTCACTGCCAAGACACGTCGGTTTTCAATTACTGATTCACGGATATCGTCCAAATAATCGGCATTACTGAATTGACTGAGAGCCTTGTTGAAGCTGCTACTGATTTTCCCCTTTAATTGCTGCATTTGTTTTCTGATATTGTAAAGTTTATCAGATGCATCACTGCGCACTTTGCCAAATCGATCGATCACTCTATCGACCCTAGGTTTAATCTCTTTTTCTTCATATAGAGACTCTGTTAATGAATAAAGGGTAGGGTAGTAGGTTTTAAATTTCCCTAAAAAACGAATTAAAGTATTAGTTATTTCTGTATTCTGAGCCAAATTTCGAAACGCTTCTAACTCCAGTACACTATTCTCTATTTTTAGCAAAGTGAAGTAGGATGAGATATCTTCAAATCCATGATTAGGAATTCGATTTTCATTATCAAAAGAGGCGCAATATTCAGAGGTCATTTGCAAATTGTTAAGTACAACAGCGTTATTAGTTTGCGGTTTTAAACCAAAGATGACTTTCTTTCCCATGGAAGTTATTGCAAAATCAGCACACTGCCTAAGTACTTCTGAATACTCTAAATCTTCAATAGTTTTGTCGGGAATGGTAACCATGGTTTTTCTTAACTTAGCCCTACAAAAGTAATAAATTCATGCAGGTTAAAATACATCCCAGTTGGGAAAAGGTATTGCACTCAGAATTCGTAAGCTCCTACTTTAAAAATTTAATTTCTTTTATCAAAGATGAATATCGCAAGACATCTTGTTTCCCCCCCGGTCCACTTATTTTCAATGCTTTTGACAATTGTCCATTTGATGCAGTAAAAGTAGTCATTTTAGGTCAAGACCCCTACCACGGAGTAGGTCAGGCACATGGTCTTTGTTTTTCAGTAGAAGAAGGTATAGCCCATCCGCCGTCATTGCAAAATATTTTTAAAGAGATTGAGAATGATCTCAACTACCCAGTCCCTAAAAGCGGAAATTTACAGTACTTGGCATCACAGGGAGTATTTTTATTAAATGCTACCCTCACAGTTCGTGCACACCAAGCAGGAAGCCATCAAAATAAAGGGTGGGAAACTTTTACAGATCGAGTAATCGAATATTTATCAAAAGAAAAAGAAGGCATAGTTTTTCTATTATGGGGAGGTTTTGCAAAACAAAAAGTTAAGCTTATCAACACACAAAAACATTTGATCCTTACGAGTGGGCATCCCTCTCCTTTAAGTGCTAACCGTGGATTTTGGTTTGGCAATAAACACTTCAGTCAATGCAATGATTATTTAAAGGGTAGGGGTATTATACCAATTCAATGGAGAGAAGCAACCCAAACCAAATTTAAGGCTTTCAACCACCAATCCGTTTGACACGATGTCCCATTTCTTTGAGTATAGTGATTAATTGTTCCCGATAATTCCCCTGGATTATAATCTCACTATTTTTTACACTTCCTCCTACACCAACTGCTTGTTTTAATTTCTTAGCTAATACTTTCAACCCATCAATACTGCCTTCAAATCCCCTAATTATAGTAACCGTTTTTCCCGCGCGCCCTTTGTTGCTGAAGTGAGCTTCTAATTCTTGAGCCTTAAATTCTGGTAAAGGTTTAGGAAAGTGCTCTGGGTCTGGAGCTAAGTTTTTAAATTGGATATTTGCAAGTGCTTCTAAACTATTTAATTTTTTGGACATAAGGCATTGGTAATTACTGCTAAAATACTAATTTAGAAGACATGTATATCGTTCGAATTACACGTCTTATATTTTTAATATCCTTTACCACAATGGCACAAGAGCTTCCTTTTTCATCCATTCAACCACCAGCAGAATCATATTCAGCAGGGACCTCAATCAGTAGAATGATTCAAGGGTTAGGGTTTCGATATTATTGGGCTACAGATGGTCTTAGAGACGAAGATCTAAGCTATCGCCCTACAAGTGAAGCAAAAAATATGATGGAAACCATACAGCACATTTATGGCCTGAGTAAAACCATTTTAAATACAATGAAAAACATCCCTTCTTTAAGGCCTGCTCTAAAGCCTCCTGCAACCTTAGAGGACTTAAGGGAAACAACCCTAAATCATCTGAAAGAAGCAGCTGCTCTTTTTGAAAACATAAATGAAACTCAATTAGAATATTTGAATATTATTTTTGAAAGGGGAGGGAAACAAACTAAATTC
>JAQWNN010000019.1 GCA_029268555.1 Flavobacteriaceae bacterium | reverse complement strand
TAACCCTTTGATATAAACAACACATTGGAAGTTTGTCATAAACGGCATCGTCTGCTTTTACAAGAGGGGTATCGTGCCCTGCAGTTGCAATTGCTTTTTGAATTGTTTTATCAGGAGCCTTATTTGGATCGTGAATTAAAGAAATAATATTAGAGGGAATATCCCAACTAGCCAATTTTACTCCTTTAACTGAAAAAGCAGCTTTTTCTATACGCTTTTTACACATTACACAATTTCCACTAACTTCAAAAGAGAGCTTTGTGTTTTTGTTTAACTTTTTTTGAGCTATTATTCCTATGGGTAATAAAATCAGTAATAATAAAATTATTTTTTTCATCTTTCTTTTTTTTATAAAATTATAAATTCCATCGCAAACCAGCATAAATCATACGCCCAAAAATTGGAGCGTAAACTTGTGAAGTATCAAAATCTGCATCAAAAGGATTCTCAGCACCAATAATTGGATTGATTTGTCTGTAATTCCCAAAATTCTCCATGCCTGCATAGATTTCAAAATTAGCTTGGAATGCCCTTGTGAGTTGACTGTTCCATAGTTCATAAGAGGGAGAGTAAGACCCTTTAAGGTCTCGTGAAGTTTCTACAAGACGCTGTTCCCCAATGGCGTGATAAGTTAAATCCCATCGCCATTGAGCTCCTTTTTTATTTTGTTTTGTTCCCCATCCCATATTTGCAAAAAATCGATTTTTAGCTTGGAGAGGTCGCTGTAAAAATCCCGAATTATAGGTAGTCTTTACATCGTAGTTTTTATAAGCAAAACGAAAATCTAAAGTCTCATTAAGAGCATAATCAACTGATAATTGAAAACTATTGGCCCGGCTGGGTCCTTCTAAATTATAAAATCTTATTTGATGCTTTTGTTCCCAATCTACAACAACCTGATCTATGAAATTGGTAATATAATAGTCTGCAGTGATATCCCCACTAGTACTACCTATATTAAATAATTGACGAAAACTAATGCCATAATTCCAGGCCTTTTCTGGATTAAGACCATAAATAAGGCCTCCATTTTCAACAATAGAAATTACACGGTTGGTTCCAAATAAAGTTTGATTTTCAGCAAATATATTAGCTGCCTTTCGTCCACTACCAAATGATGCCCTCAAAATTGTTTTTGGATCTGGTAAATAACGAAGGTGTAATCGAGGAGTCAAAAAAGTTCCCAGATTATTATGGATGTCTGCCCGAATTCCGCTAACTAAACTAAAATTGTCCAGGTTATCATAACTATATTCAAAAAAGCCTCCAAAAGAACGATCTATTCTATTAAAATAAAATCGATCAACAGTTTCAAAATAGTTGTCGAATGTAATGTTCAAACCTGCTTTAAATTTATTTTTTGTATTCCTTATTATTGAATTAAAAAGTAAGTTACCATAAAAACTTTCATGTTCGATTTCATAAATCCTTATACCATAATATGCATCTTGATCATGCTTGCTATATGCCGATTGAAATCCAAAAGTTTGGTATGGGATTTCAGGAAAAACATAGCCTATCTTTAATGAAGCGTCAAGACGCTCAGTATTTATTTCACTCCCCCAAATTGAATTTGAATTTCTATCTTTTATCGGGTCGTAACCTACTTTTCCAAGTTGTTTCTCGTCATTCATCCAACGAATAGATCCAAAACCCACCCATCCATTTTCAGCATCGGTATATTGCCAACGATTGAGAAGATTAATTTGTTTGGTCAAAGGTACATCAAGAAAATCATCCCCGTTTTGATCCATGGATTGGGTTCGCTGATTTCCGTGTAAAAACACTCCTGTACTCCATTTATTATTCCACTTTTTATTGCCTTGAAGGTTTAGTTCCCTTCGGCCATTTGCTGAGGTAAACAGATTTGCAAATAAAGGTACATCAGAAAAAGGTTTTTTGATTTCGGTATTGATTTGTCCACCAATGCTTTCAAATCCATTAACCACGCTTCCGGTTCCCTTGGTGATTTGAATGCTTTCGATCCAAGTGCCTGGGGTAAATGTTAAACCATAGGCTTGAGAGGCTCCCCGTATCATGGGAATATTTTCTTCTGTGATCAGCAAGTAAGGACTTGTGAGTCCTAGCATTTTTATCTGTTTGGTCCCCGTTAAAGCATCTGAAAAATTAACATCAATAGACGGATTGGTTTCAAAACTTTCAGAGAGGTTGCAACAAGCAGCCTTCAATAACTCTGCACTGTTTACACTCACTATATTTTGAGCTTCAAAATAGGATTTCTGAATCGCTTTACGTCTTTGTGTTAAGGTCACCTCATCCAATGTCTCCGCTTCAGAAGAAATCAAAAAATGAGTAATTCTTTTTTGATTCTGAAGACGGATAGTATCTGATTTAAATCCAAGAAAACTGATTACCAATCGATCGGTTGACTCCTGAAATACCAAATTAAATTGACCGTTTTTATTTGTTGTTGTTCCCGTTTGGGTACCCAGCCAATAGACACTTGCACCTTGCAATGGAATCTCTTGGTCATCTTCATTAGTAAGTACAGTTCCTTCAAGTGTTTCTTGAGCAATACTCAAAAAACAGATTATACTAAAGATTAATGTTAAGGTATGTTTCATTTGTTACTATTTACGTTAGTTCAAGATTTAGATGGGGTTCTAAATACTAACTAGCCATAAACAACAAAAGAATGATTTAATAAATAAACTTTATTATTTCCTGGTGGTGGAGGGTTCCAATTCATTTCTAAAACAACTCTGGAGATCAAAGTAGGGACTTTAAGTAGATCTTCAATAAGAGATGATTTATCAAACCCAAAAAATTCTAAATTATAGACCGTTTCAAATTTTTGGGGTTCGTTGTTTTGAAAAAGTAAAGTCTGGTCTTTACAACAAGGGGTTTTTGAAAAACTGGTGTGCTCTGGCAGCTGATTGTCTTGATTAATTTCCATTCCACAATTAGAAGGATTAGAGGCTAATGATATTTCAGCTATTTGATGACCGCAATAATGAACATTCAAAGCAAAACCTACACGAGTTCCCATAATGAGTAACGCAAGGATTAAGCTTGTATATTGCTTTTTATTCATATTGCTAAGATACGTTTTTTAAAAAAAATAGCCTAAAATGAGAATACAGGACATCACTATCATAATTCCATTTTCAATGAGGGTTGCCTCAGTCATTGGTAATTTTAAAGATGTCCCTAGACAGGCACATTGGATTGAAGATTTTGAATATATAGTCTGAAGAACTCCATAAGAAGTAAGAGAGAGAACAATCAAAGTAAGTCCAAGCGTTATGGGTAGTTGCCAAGATAAAAGATAGGAAATTCCCAACCCTGTTTCCAAAAAAGGATAAATTCTAGCATATAAAAGGCTTCTTTTAGCAAGAGGATCATATTGCGAAAATAAAGTTGGAAAACCTTGATAATCAAGAAATTTAAAAAAGCTGAATGTAATAAAAAATAATCCCATAAAATAAAGCATTGCACCCTCCAGTGATGCATCTGTTAGATGAGATAAAAATAGTGTAGCTGAAATAAGGTATCCAAAAATCAAAAAAAGAGGAAACAGTGATTTAACTTTCGATTCTGCATTCAATTCTAATTTAATAAATTCTCCTTTGTCTTCTGAAACAGTATATTTTTTCCCCAAAACACGATTCAATTGAATTAAAGGGATTTGCTGGGTTGACCTTAAAATTGTCTTTCCTGTTTCGAATGAAACTTCAACATCAGAAACCTCCTCTATGAAATTAATTTTTTCTAAGATTTCTTTTCTACAGTTTTGGCATGTCATTCCTAGAATGTGAAGGTGCTGTTCCATAAGATTTTATACAAAATTCATAAAATATTACCAATAAAAATAAAATCCTTCGTTAAAAGTGAGTTAATGATAAAATACATTGAATAAAAACTAAAATCATATTACTCAATTTGAGTGATTTAATACTTACTTTTACAGGCTATGAACAAATCCAAACACAAAGTGGTTTTACAGCAAATTGAGCGACTTATAAAAAAAGATAGTTTTACTGTTCTTGTAGGCTTAAAAGCAGTTTGTAATCTGCTTCAAAAAAATCTTGAAGTCTATGATTGGGTTGGTTTTTATTTTTCAGATTTTGAAAATCAAATGCTACATCTTAAAGCATTCACTGGAACTCCAACAGAGCATACTTCGATTCCATTTGGTAAAGGAATATGCGGACAAGTAGCTCTTTCAAGTGAAAATTTTTTAGTTCCAGATGTCACTGCTCAAGAGAATTATATAGCATGTAGTTTAGATGTTCGTTCTGAACTTGTAGTTCCTCTTTTTTTAGAGGGCAAAAATATTGGACAAATTGATGTTGACTCTAGGACCCCTAATCCGTTTTCAAAAAAGGATGAAAAGTTTTTGAGTAACATCTGTAATCTTATATCTTCTGCTTACGGAAATTTATTGACCCAACTATAATGCTATGAGTAAAAAGAAAATAAAAACTGCATTAATATCTGTTTTTGATAAAACAGGACTAGAACCTTTGATCAATATCTTGGTAGATCAAGGTGTAGAGCTCTATTCTACGGGAGGTACTGAAAAATTTATTCGCAACCTTGGCTACGATGTTAATACTGTTGAGGATTTAACAGGATATCCCGCTATTCTTGGGGGTCGTGTGAAAACCTTACACCCAAAAGTTTTTGGAGGCATACTCAACAGGAGTCAAGTAGAAAGTGACCAATCTGAATTACAAGAATTTGAAATACCGGCATTAGATTTAATTGTAGTTGATTTGTATCCTTTTGAAAAAACTATTGCTGGAAATGCGACTGAAAGTGAAATTATCGAAAAAATAGATATTGGAGGAATTGCTCTAATCCGAGCCGCTGCAAAAAACTTTAATGATGTTTTTTGTATTTCCGACAAGGAAGATTATACTTCATTTATTCAAATTTTTAAATCATTTGATGGAGCGCCAGACTTTGATACAAGAAAAGAATTTGCAGTTAAAGCATTTCATACCTCTTCACATTATGATTCTGCAATTTTCAATTATTTTGACATTAGAGAAGATCGTTTAAAATTAAGTGTCGGAGACTCTCAAGTTCTTCGTTATGGTGAAAATCCACACCAGAAAGGGCGTTTTTTCGGCTCTTTAGACGAGTTGCTTGAGCAAATCCATGGGAAAGCAATTTCATACAATAATCTTTTAGATATTGATTCCGCAGTTAATTTAATTTTGGAGTTTTACGATGGGAATCCCGCTTTTGGAATATTAAAACACAATAATGCTTGTGGATTTGCTGTTAGAGATCGTTTATCTGCTGCATACGCGGATGCCCTAGCGGCTGATCCAGTATCTGCCTTTGGTGGGGTTTTAATTTGTAATAAAAGGTTAGATTTAGAAACTGCTAAAGCAATTCATGAACTTTTTTGTGAAGTTGTCATTGCTCCTGACTACGAAGACAAAGCACTTGTATTATTGAAGCAGAAAAAAAACAGAATTCTCTTAATTCAAAAAGAAACTTCCCTTCCTCCTAGAACAATTCGTACCTGTCTGAACGGCTACCTAGTTCAGGATAAAGACACAAAAACAGATCAAAAAGAAGATCTCCAAACTGTCACTAAACTATTGCCAACCGCTTCAGAAGCTGAAGATTTGATTTTTGCCTCTAAAATCTGTAAACACACAAAGTCTAATACGATTATTCTTGCTAAAAATCAGCAATTGCTTGCGTCTGGAACAGGCCAAACATCAAGGGTAGATGCCTTGCATCAATCAATTAATAAGGCTAAAAGTTTTGGATTTATATTGAATAAAGCTGTAATGGCGAGTGACGCTTTTTTTCCCTTCCCAGATTGTGTAGAAATAGCTGATAACGAAGGGATAAAAGCAGTAATTCAGCCAGGGGGATCAATAAAAGATCAAAACTCAATTTCCTATTGTGATGAACATGAAATGACAATGGTTTTCACAGGAGTACGTCATTTTAAACATTAATTCATAATTTTATATAATACTTGATAACAAATGGGATTATTTACAGACGAAATCGCTATTGATTTAGGCACAGCAAACACACTAATAATACACAATGATAAAGTCGTAGTAAACAGTCCTTCTATTGTTGCAATCGACCGTACAACTAATAAAGTAATTGCAATTGGTGAAGAAGCCAATATGATGCAGGGAAAAACTCACGAAAACATACGCACTATTCGTCCATTAAAAGATGGAGTAATAGCAGACTTTAATGCTTCTGAACAGATGATCAACCGACTGATTAAGAGTATTCCTTCCTTAAATCGACGTTTTTTTTCTCCTTCCTTACGAATGGTGATTTGTATTCCTTCAGGCATTACTGAAGTAGAAATGCGCGCAGTAAAAGAATCTGCCGAACGAGTAAACGGTAAAGAAGTTTACCTAATTCATGAGCCAATGGCTGCCGCCATTGGAATTGGTATTGATATTATGCAACCAAAAGGTAATATGATTGTAGATATTGGTGGTGGAACAACTGAAATTGCTATTATAGCCTTATCAGGAATTGTGTGCGATAAGTCCATTAAAATTGCAGGTGATGTATTTACCAGTGATATAATAAATTATATGCGCAGTAAACATAATCTCTACGTTGGTGAGCGAACAGCTGAAAAAATAAAAATTATCATAGGAAGTGTCATTGAAGATCTTGATAATCCTCCAGATGAAATGTCAGTTCAGGGAAGAGATCTTTTGTCTGGGAAACCAAAGCAGGTTATTATTAACCATGCAGAAATTGCTAAAGCATTAGATAAATCAATTGTACGTATTGAGGATGCTATTTTGGAAGCTTTATCCCAAACTCCTCCGGAATTAGCAGCCGATATATACAATACTGGTATTTATCTTGCTGGAGGCGGTGCACTTTTAAGAGGACTAGATAAAAGACTTTCTCAAAAAACTGATTTACCTATTTATATAGCTGAAGATCCGCTACAAGCTGTAGTAAGAGGAACTGGTATTGCATTAAAGAACACGGAGCGCTTTAAAACCGTTTTGATAAAATAATTTTGGCATGCAGCGAATCTTTAATGCGCTTCTCCAATTTAGAAATCCTATACTCTATTTTTTTTTACTAGGTCTTTCTTTTTCTTTCACGGCTAAACAAAGTACTTTTCATGAGTTTAATCTTCAAAAATATGGCTTTTACTTTTCTTCAAGACTTTACGCTTTTAAAGATGCTATAGGGAATTATTATAATCTTAAAGAAATTAATCAGCAATTACTAAACGAAAATGAACAACTCAAAAAAAATGATTTATCCCTGAGGTCTATTCCTCTTTATCGTTTAACTAATAATCAGTCCAAGAGATTCCCTTTTAAAGTAAAAAAAGCCAACATACTTAAAAATAGCTATAAAAATCAAAGAAATTTTTTAGTTCTTGACATAGGATCTGAAAATGGGGTTCATCCCGAAATGGGTGTTATTTCAAATAATGGAATTGTTGGAGTTGTACACTCTGTAACTAAAAATTATTCAAATGTCATTTCAATCCTAAATCAGGATTTAAAAATAAATGTTAGAACAAATAAGAATCCTGCTTTTGGATCTCTAGTCTGGTCTGGTAAAAATCCACTTGAATTCAAAATTGAAGATATCGTTTCAAATGTAAGTCTCGCTAAAGGAGATACAATTATTACAGGGGGTATGTCATCTTATTTCCCCTTGGGAATTCCAATTGGAAAAATTTCAAAACTCGAAAAAATGAAAGGTAGCGGATATTATTCAGTAGATGCTACACTTTTTAATGATCCCTCACAAATCTATTATGCCTACATTTTAGAAAATTTAGACTCCCAAGAACTTAAATCACTTCAAAAGAAAATTTCACAATGAATTTTTTTTCTCTCATCTCTATACTTTCTTTTATAACCCTAGTATTCGGGCAAGTTGTGCTGTTTAACCATTTACAGGTTTTTGGATCAATAAATCCAATACTCTATTTACTTTTTTTTATTTTTTATCGATTTGAAAGTAATCAAACTTTGCTTATTCTGCTTTCTTTTCTGCTTGGATTTTTAATTGATTTTCTTTCTCAATCGGGTGGTGCTCATACTATTGCTTCATTAACTATCGGCTTTTTAAGACCTCTAATCATTAGATATTCTTTTGGTAATACCATGGAACTGCCCCAAAGCTATTTTAGTGATTCAAGAACTTTGAATAAACTCTTTTTTTTGGTTTTACTTACCGTAATACATCATCTAATCTATTTTACCTTAATTTATTTCAGTCTTGATGCAATTCTACTTATCACAAAAAACACAATATTCACTTCATTATTTTCATTAATTTTAATGGTAATTACATTAAATTTTTATCCGAATAGAAAATGATCAAAAAATTCGTTTTGTTGAGTTTTACTTTTGGAAGCTCATTGATGTTTCTTCTTCAATTGTTCTCCCTCCAGATTTATAATCAAAACTATAACGAACTCTCTCTCAATAATGCTTTAGAAAAGAGACCTATCTACCCTACAAGGGGTCTAATTTACGATAGAAACGGGATCCTTTTGGTTGCAAATCAACCTGTTTATGATTTGATGATAATTCCTGAAAATAGTATTGCTTTTGATACGTTAGAACTCGTTTCTTTTTTAGAACTCTCCAAAAAAAAAGTCATTTCTCGATTAAGTGACGCTAGACGATTTTCATCCAAAAAACCTTCTGTAATATCACGTCAAATAAGTAAAGAAAAGCAGGCTATATTTCAGGAAAAGATATGGAAATATCCAGGCTTTTATTTTCAAAAGAAAACAATACGAGATTACAGCATTCCTATTGCCTCTAATATTTTAGGATATACAAGTGAGATTAATCCTTCCGAAATTAAAACTAAAAACGATTACGTCCTAGGTGAAATGATTGGACGTCAAGGAATTGAGAAAACCTACGAATCTATTCTAAAAGGGAAAAAAGGCTTCCAATTTTTTCAAAAGGATAGATTTAATAGAATCATTGGCTCTTACGAAGAGGGAGCTCACGACTCTAGACCTGAAGCTGCGAAAAATATAACATTAACAATAGACGCTCAACTTCAAACTTATGGAGCATCACTGATGCAAAATAAAAGAGGTGGTATTGTAGCTATCGAACCTTCATCAGGAGAAGTTTTAGCATTGGTTACAGCACCAAGCTATAACCCTAATTTATTAGTTGGTAGTACCCGGTCTGAAAATTTTAATAACTTGGTCAATGATACTATAGCAAAACCTTTATTTGATAGGGGTTTGCAAGCTGAGTATCCTCCTGGATCCCCTTTTAAAACATTGAATGCACTTATTGCTCTTCAGGAAAAAGTAATTACACCCGAAACTATTTTTTCTTGTAATAAAGGACACTATTATGCTAAAGGTGCATTTATGAAGTGTCATTGTCAAATTGGTTCAAGAAATAATTTACTAAAAGGAATTTACAATTCTTGCAATAGTTACTTCGCCAAAACCTATGTTAAAATTATTGACAAAGATTCAACAGCTTCTGTTGGACTTGATAGGTGGAAAAATCATTTAGAACATTTTGGTTTGGGAAATTATCTTGGTTATGACCTCCCTATTGGAAAAAAAGGATTCATCCCAAGTAGTTCATACTATGATCGCTGGTATAAAGAAGGAGGCTGGGGACCTTCAACTGTGATTTCAAACGCTATCGGTCAAGGAGAAATTCTTGCTACACCCATTCAAATGGCAAATTTTACAGCCGCAATTGCAAATCGAGGATATTATATTAAACCTCATTTTAAAAAACCAAATGATAAAATCATTGGCGATTCTTTATTTAGTAAAAATCATACGCTTATTGAATCTCGTCATTTTGATACCGTTATCGAGGGAATGCATCAAGTTGTTGAAAAAGGCACTGCTAGGGTTGCCAAAATTCAAGGAATTGAGGTGTGTGGTAAAACAGGTACTGCGGAGAATTTTATTCGACTAAATGGAGAAAAAACACAGCTTACAGATCATTCTATATTTTTGGCTTTCGCACCAAAAGAAGATCCAAAAATTGCAATTGCAGTATTTGTTGAAAATGGATATTGGGGAGCACGTTGGGCTGCTCCTATTGCAAGTCTCATGATTGAAAAATATTTGAACGGGGAAGTGAAAAGAACCTGGCTAGAAAATAAAATGCTTAACGGAAGTTTGATTAGTGAATATGTGAAGCCCTTTTCAGGTGAGCAATTTGATATCAATGAGTAATAATTTGTTTTTTCGATTGGACTGGCTGAGTGTATTAATTTACATCTCCCTTGTGAGCTTCGGCTTGCTTAATATTTATTCAGCAACATATGAACAAAGTACATCGTTACTGTGGGATCTATCTACTGTTGTAGGAAAACAGTTTTGGATTTTTGTAGGGTGTCTTTTAATTTTTCCCTTTATACTAAATATCAAATCAAATTTTTTTGAACATCTTAGTTTTATTTTTTACATATTTTCCATTTTAAGTCTTCTTGGGCTTTTTGTTTTCGGACAAAAAATTTCAGGTGCTACATCTTGGTATACTATCGGAGGATTTAGTTTACAACCTGCAGAATTTGTAAAAATTACTACATCTCTAATAGTTGCTGATTTCTTAAGCGGTATTCAAACAGATATTCGAAGAACGAAATATCTTTTTAAAGTTTCACTGCTTATCTTAATACCAGTAATTTTAATCGTTTTTCAACCAGATCCTGGATCGGCATTAGTTTTTTTTGGACTTTTTTTTGTTTTTATTCGTGAGGGGCTGGACATGCGTTGGCTTTTTATTGTATTAGGACTTGTCATTATTTTCATTACAACTTTACTCCTGAAACCCCTAATAGTTAGTCTAGTTGCATGGTTTATAATACTCATTGTTTTCCGTTTAACAAAAAAATCAAAAACCAAATTAAATCCCTTTTTAATTACTTTAGGAGCCGTTGTTTTTTTCACTTTCTCGGTTGATTTTATTTTCAACTCCATTTTTGAACAACGTCATCGGGATCGATTCAATATTATATTGGGTTTGGAAACAGATACTAAAGGAATTGGTTATAACATTAACCAATCAAAAATTGCCATTGGATCTGGAGGATTTTTAGGTAAAGGATATCTGAATGGAACGCAAACAAAAGGAAACTTTGTTCCAGAACAACACACTGATTATATTTTCAGTACCATTGGAGAGGAATGGGGTTTTCTTGGAAGTTTCTCACTGATATCACTTTATACTTTACTAATATTTCGAATTGTTTACAGGGCAGAAAAACAAAATAGTACATTTCGAAGGGTCTACTCCTATGCATTTGCCGGTATGCTATTTATACATTTTTTTATCAATATTGGAATGACATTAGGATTAGTTCCGACTGTTGGGATCCCTCTTCCCTATATTAGTTATGGTGGATCAAATTTAATGGCTTTAAGTCTAATGTTATTTATCTACTTAAACTTTGACTCTCAGCGTCTATCTTAATGTAATCAATTTCTGACGTCTAAGATGTCCCTAAGACTATTTCCTAATATCATAAAGGCCAATACAAGGCTCATAATAGCAAAACCAGGCAATATTGTCAAATAAGGTTTCCCAACTAATAAATAACGAAAATGGTCTTTTACCATACCTCCCCAACTTGGCATTGGGGGTTGTGCCCCTATACCCAGGAAACTCAAGCCGCTTTCCATCAGAATAGCACTCGCAAAATTTGCCGCAGAAATAACAATTAGGGGTGAAATGACTAGTGGTAAGACATGGTATACCAAGATTCTGGTTGAAGAAAATCCCAGGGCAGTACTAGCCTGAATAAAGAGTTCTTGTTTAATAGATTTCACTTGACCTCTAACTAAACGTGCAACTTCAACCCACATAGTAAGTCCCACAGCAATAAATACCTGCCAATAACCCCTGCCTAAAGCTAAAGTAATTGCAATGACCATAAGTAAAGTTGGAATAGACCACACCACATTGATAAGCCAAAGAATTAAACGATCAATCCAACCACCAAAGTATCCTGCGATTGCTCCCAAAAAGACTCCTATAACAAGAGAAATAAAAACTGCTACAAAGCCAATAGAAATTGATATTCTTGAGCCTACAAGAAGTCTACTCAATAAATCACGTCCATATTTATCTGTCCCTAATAAAAAGGTTTTTTTAAAAAGATATTTAGAAGCTATATCCGTTTTATTTTTGGCCTTTGGGAATTGATCAAAAGAAACCTGTTCAAAATAATCTGATAAATTTCCATACCTTTTATATTGAATACTTGAAGATGTCCATTGGATTTCACTAACAGGAATTTCTTCACTCATATTAATATTTCCAAAAAAAATAGATGATTGAGAGTCTTCATTCGATCTCGGAATTAACAGCATTTTGCAAGAAAACCCAGGAGGTTTTGAATGGATAGATAAGTGCATTTGATTTGCAAATTTAGTATTATCAGGGGCTATTAAATATGCAAAAATTGCGAATAATGAAATTAGAATAATGAAAGAACTACTCACAATTGCCCATGTATCTTTTTTGAAACGTTGAAAGAAGCTTTGAGACTCCAGGCTATTTTTCTTTAAGCTGAGCAATTGGCTTTCCTACACTAATTTGATTGGAAAGATCCTTTAGAATTTCAACTGCTTCAGCTATATATAAATCTTTTTTCAATGATTCTTCCCAACGCTCTCTTTTTTTAATCAAATCTTTATTAGGTACTTTAACTGAGTTGGCTTCTGGGAGCCATTGAAATATTAAATTGGATTCAAATTCTAATATTTTTTTAAACTTATCAGCATATTTTTTATTGGATTCTCTGTTGGATTTAAAGGACTCATAATCTAAATAAAATCGAGAATCTTCCTGTTGTTTTTTTATCCATGCTGCTTGATCTTCAATTAGCTCAACAAATGGATTTTCTTTTATTCTTCGTTTACTTCTTTCAACTGAATAATCATAGTTGGAAAATTTTGGTAGTGGTGAATATAAAGCTGGCGTTATCCGATCCCATGATAGTGGATTATCTTGATCTTTTTCACCCATATCTACCATTGCATATCGATCTGGAAAAACAATATCACTCTTTACTCCCTCCAATTGTGTTGTCAACCCGTTGATACGATAAAATTTATCTGTGGTTACTTTAAGCGCACCTAAATCACCATAAGTTCCTCCAGATATCATTTTATTTAAGTCAATAATATTTTGAACCGTTCCTTTTCCAAATGTTTGTTTACTCCCCAATATTATAGCACGACTATAATCTTGTAGGGCTGCAGCTAAAATTTCCGAAGCAGAAGCTGAGAACTCATTAACTAGAATTACAAGGGGTCCATCCCAAATAATACTCGGATCTGTATCCCTCAATACTTCCTTTCTGCCTCCAGTACTTTTTACTTGTACTACAGGACCTTCTTCAATAAAATAACCTGTCATATCAACAACAGTTTTTAAAGACCCTCCTCCATTATTTCTTAGGTCAAGAATAATTCCTTTAACATTATTTTTTTTGAGTTGCTCTAATTCTTTCTTTACATCAGTAGCCGCATTACGTTGGTTGTAATCTTGAAAATTAATGTAAAATTTAGGAAGCTCAATCAATCCATAATTCCCAGATTGGTCCTTTATTAAAGATGATTTAGCATAAGTCTCTTCAAGTATTACAATATCACGCGTTACAGTTACAACCTCAATAGTTCCGTCAACTCGTTTAACGGTTAAATAAACATTCGTCCCTTTTGGTCCCTTTATTAACTTTACAGCATCATCTAGAACCATTCCCGATATATCTACTGGCTCCTCAGATTCCTGGCCTACTTTTAGAATTGAATCCCCTATCTCTAATAATTCATTTCTCCACACTGGACCTCCAGATATAACTTCGACAATTTTTATCTGCTGATTTTTTTTTGTTAATCTTGCTCCAATTCCTTCAAATTTTCCTGACATGCTAGCGTCAAAGCGATCTTTATCACTTGGAGGTAAATAAAAAGTATGAGGATCAAATTGAACCACCATTGAATTTATGTAAAATGAAAACCAATTTTTTCTTTTAAGATCATTGAATCTTTCAAAAAAACTAATCATATTTTCTTTGATATTTTTTCTTGCTTTTATTTCAAGTTCAATATCCGAGCTTAAATTAAAGGTGGAATCTTTTTTATATTGTTTTAATTCATCTTCTTTTTTAGAAGCAAAATTTTGAAGTGCATTTAATTTAAATCGTGTTCTCCATAGTTGTTTTAATTCAACAAGATTTGCTGCATAGGGCGCAGTTTCAAAATTTAAATCAATCTCCTGCTTCTTTGAAAAATTAAAAGGTTGCTCCAGAAGAGCATCATAAAATTCTTCAACCTGACCCATACGCTCAATAATTTTTTCATACGTCAAGTCAAAAAAAGTAAGCTCAGTATTTTTAATTTGATCATCTATGCTGTATTTATACTGCTCAAAAGAATTGATGTCACTCTTAAGGAAAAAACGGTGTTGACCATCTAGATTAGCGAGATAATCCATATAGACATTCTCAGAAAAAATATCATTAATTTCTTTTGGACTGTAGTGGCCTCTCTCGAGAACATATGATATAATTTCTAGTAATAACTTATCTTTATTGGGATCTTCATTTTTCAAATTAAACCCAAAAAATATTCCACTAAATAGAATTAGTGAAAGGAGCAGAATGAGGGATCTCATAAAACTTTATTTAAATTCATAGCCCTTAAATATAAACATATTTGAAATTAGTTATGTTAATATTGTTTTAAAACGTGTGCATAAAAGTTTCTTACCTTAGCAATGCAAGATATTTTATGAAAAAAAGACCTTTAATTTTAGTAACCAATGATGACGGTATTACAGCTCCTGGAATTCGAGCCTTAATCGAAATTATGAACGAAGTTGGTGAAACAGTTGTGGTTGCTCCTGATAGTCCACAATCTGCAATGGGACATGCTATAACAATTAACTCTACCTTGCATTGTGAGAAAATAACTGTTGACGATGGACCCCAATTAGAATATAGCTGCTCGGGCACCCCTGCTGACTGCGTAAAATTAGCTGTTAATGAACTCTTGAGTCGCAAGCCAGACCTTTGTGTTTCAGGAATAAATCATGGTTCAAATTCATCCATAAATGTAATTTATTCTGGGACGATGAGTGCTGCAATCGAAGCTGGCATACAGGGTATTCCTGCTATTGGTTTTTCACTATTGGATTTCAATTGGAATGCCGACTTTTACCCCATAAAAGAATACATAAAAAAAATTACTGCTGAAGCCTTGTTAAATATTATCCCAAAAAATGTGGTTTTGAATGTGAATTTCCCAAAACTTAAAAAAGAAGATATTAAAGGAATTAAAATTTGTAGACAAGCGAAAGCAAATTGGGTTGAAAAATTTGACAAAAGAACCAACCCTATGGGTAGAGAATATTACTGGTTAACTGGTTCGTTTTTAAATCAAGATAACGGAGAAGACACCGATGAATGGGCTTTGAAAGAGGGGTATATTTCTATTGTTCCTTCCCAGTTTGACCTTACTGCTCATCACAGCATTCAACTATTGAATACATGGAATTTATAAAAGATAAATATTTCTTTTGGGGAATTTTTACTGGTTTATTGTGGACTAGTTTTGGTGTCATAATTCTTGTTTTTTCTTTATCTAATGTCTCAATAGAAGATTCTATTTTTTATCTATATAAACAAAAACGTTTAGGTGGCTTGATTTCTTTAGCAGCTTTAATAAACCTTCCTTTATTCTTTATTGCTTTGCGAAAAAATAAGGTGGCGTTTGCAGCAGGTATTGTTGCTATATCAATAATTACGGTCCTTTTTGTTGGATTATTAAAAATACTATAACAAATCACTTGTGAAATACTATTTGATTTCAGGAGAAGCTTCGGGTGATTTACACGGATCACATCTGATTGCTGCTTTAAAAAAGCTAGATCCAAATGCTAGATTTAGAGCATGGGGAGGTAGTTTAATGGAAAAAGAAGGTGCAGAATTGGTGAAACATTTTAAAGACTTGGCTTTTATGGGTTTTTGGGAAGTTCTTAAAAATCTCCTCAATATTTTAAAAAACATCACGTTGTGTAAAGATGATATTTTATAGTTCAATCCCAATGTAATTATCTACGTTGATTACCCGGGTTTTAACTTAAGGATTGCCCGATGGGCAAAGTCTAAAGGTTTTAAAAATCATTATTTTATTAGTCCCCAAGTTTGGGCTTGGAAAGAAAGTAGAGTGCAAAAGATTAAAAAATTTATTGATTCACTTTATGTAATTCTTCCTTTTGAAAAAACTTTTTTTGAAGAGAAACATAAGTTTAAAGTCCATTATGTTGGACATCCATTAATGGATTATATCCCAAGCCATCAAGAAAATAAAAAATTCCTTTCGGCGAATCTTATGGATGAAAGCAAGCCTATTATAGCGCTCCTTCCAGGGAGTAGGATTCAAGAAATTAAAAAAATGTTACCTGTTTTTGTTCAAGTTGCTAGAAAGTTTCCGAATCATCAATTTGTAATTGCTGCTGCTCCAAGTGTTAATCAAAAGTATTACAATCATTTAACTCGAAATATCCCACTAAAGATTATTTATGGAGCTACTTATGACTTACTACAGCATAGCAAAGCAGCACTAGTTACAAGTGGAACAGCTACATTAGAAACAGCATTATTTAGAGTTCCTCAATTAGTTTGTTATCGGAGTAGCTACCTCAATTATTGGATTGCAAAAAGAATTCTTAAAATCAAGTACATTTCTCTTGTAAATCTGATTTTGGATAATGAGGCTGTTTTAGAATTGATTCAAGGTGAATGTAATTCAAAAAGACTAGTAAAGGAGCTCAAAAACTTAATAAATTCAAAAGATAAGACTCAACAAGAAAGATATAAAATACTATTCTCCATCTTGGGTTCTGGAGGTGCAATTGAAAAAACTGCAGATTTGATTTACAAAGCCACGATTAATTAAGGGAAAGAGGCTTTAAAGAATTAACCTCTAAATTTTGGTCTAAAAGTCTTTCTGTAGTTGTCGAAATCTTCGGGCTTTGAAAATACTTGATAATCCCCTTGCTTGATCATCTTCAAAAAAAGCTCTAATTGCTGGGGCTTATGATAACCAACAAGAGGCATAATGGGATCTCCATTTTCACTAAAAAAAACCATGGTTGGATATCCTTTAACCCCTAAAAATTGAGTGAATTGATGTGTGGTATTTCTTCCTTTACGATTGGGGTCAAAATTAGGATTGGTGTAGATTTTATCAAAAAAATTAATTTCTTCCTGTCCTTCTGCATTGAACTTTACAGCATAATAATGTTCTCTTATGTAGCGCGATACATCTGGATTTTGAAAAGTATTTTTATCCAATAACTTACAAGGTCCACACCAAACAGTGTAAACATCCATAAAGATTTTTTTAGGCTCGTTTTTTTGGGCTTCCATAGCCTGAGCTAGACTCATCCATTCAATATTTTGTGCGCAAAGTTGATTGAAACCAAAGAGTTGCAGAATAATAATTAAAAATAGATTTTTCATAAAAGGATATTATGGGTAAAAATTAATATAAAATTACATTTTATTTTTATTGTACAAGATCCTCTGCACGATGCGTTAAACGCTTTAAAGGTTTAAGTAAGAGCAATACTAAGATTCCAGTAATTACACAAAAAATAAATATACCTGTAAAAATTTGTTTTTCCCCAGCTGTTTCTGCGAAACCCCCAATGCTAGCTGCTAGCTTATTTCCTAGCCCTGTCGCAGCCCAATATAGACCCATGATTGAAGCTGCATATTTAACCGGTGCAAGTTTAGTTATAAAAGAAAGGGAGACAGGTGAAGCGCATAATTCTCCAATGGTATGAAATAAGTATGCTAAAACAAGCCAGTACATTGCTGATTTACCGAGGACTTCGTATTCCATTGCTGCGAAACGCATAAATAAAAAACCCCAGCCCATAATTATTATTCCAATTGCAATTTTATAAAGCGAAGAAGCCTCTTTTCCTTTCAATTTCATTCGCATCCAAAAAGTTCCTACACCCAACGCAAGTGTAATGATAAAGAATGAGTTTAAGGATTGGAACCAGGATGCTGGGATTTCGATACCCATCAGCATTCGGTCCGTTTTCTGTTTAGCATAAAGGTTCATTAAACCTCCTGCTTGTTCAAATGCTCCCCAAAAAAAAATGATGAGTAGGAATGAAACTAATAAGACTTTTACCCGATCCTTTTCAATATCTGTTAATTTTCTTTTACGAAATTCATTTTCTGGGTGAGATTCTTTACCTATAAAATCTCCAACTCCAACTAAATATTTTTGACCATACATATAGGTTATTTGACCTATTAACATTCCAATTGCAGCAAGACCAAATCCATAATGCCAGTTGTATGTTTCTCCAACCCAACCACAAAGTAAAGGAGCTGTAAATCCACCGATATTAATTCCCATATAAAAAATATAAAATCCTAAATCTCTCCTTTCGTCACCTGCAGGATATAAACCTCCCACCATGGAGGAAATATTGGGCTTTAAACATCCTACTCCTAGGATAACAAAAAAGCAACCCAGGTAAAAACTAAATTCGGTGTCAAATGCCAGTACAGTATGACCAACACAAAGCAAAGAACCGCCAAGTAGGACAGTTTTCTTTTGTCCAAGTAAATTATCTGCTATCCATCCTCCAGGTACTGATGCTAAATAGACAAGCATAGTATACCATCCATAAAGTGCAATTGCTTCAGAATTCGTCCAACCAAAACCTGGGTTATCTCCTTGAGTTTTAGCTACTAAAAAAAGGGTGAATAAGGCACGCATTCCATAATATGAAAAACGCTCCCACAATTCAGTAAAAAATAATACATAAAGCCCTGCGGGATGACCAAAAATCGTTTTGGTTTCTATTATTGAATTCTTTGATGTCATAAATTAATTCTAAAGATTTTTATGTATGAACTCTGTCATCTTAGTGAAGAGGTGTTTTCGTGTATTTCCTCCAAAAATCCCATGATTTTTATCTGGATAAATCATCCATTCGAACTGTTTATTTGCCTGAATAAGAGCCTCTACCATACGCATGGTGATTTGAACATGTACATTATCATCTGCCGAACCATGAATGATCAAAAATTTTCCATTAAGTTGATCTGCATAATTTAAGGGTGAATTCATATCGTATCCTTCAGGATTTTCTTGAGGTGTACGCATAAAACGTTCCGTATATATTGTATCATAAAAACGCCAATTGGTAACTGGTGCAACTGCAATTGCCATAGAAAAAGTATCATTCCCTTTAAGTAGACAATTAGTTGCCATATGGCCTCCAAAACTCCATCCCCATATTCCAATTCTACTCTTATCTATGTAGTGTAGTTCCCCAAGGTATTTTGCTACAGCAATCTGATCTAAGGTTTCATATTTAACTAAATTTAGATAAGTAGATTTTTTAAATGCAGCACCCTTAAAGCCAGTTCCTCGACCGTCTATACATGCGATGATATAGCCCTGATTGGCCAAGTATTTGTGCCATAGTAATTCCTCGTCGCCCCATCGGTTTGCAACCTCTTGAGAACCAGGGCCAGAATATTGAAATAGTAATAAAGGATATTTTTTTGAAGGATCAAAGTCTATTGGTTTTATCATCCACATATTGAGTTCCTCTTCATTGATATTAACTGTAGAAAACTCACGATCCGAAAATTGAAAATCTTCAATTTTATTTTTGAGCTTCTCATTATCTAAAACAGAGCTAAGTAGCTTGTTTTTTTTAGTCTTGTAGAGGAAATATTTTGGAGGGATCCTTTCATCTGAAAAGGAATGAATATAATAATTCCCATTTGCGCTAAATGAAGCACCGTTTGTTCCCTTATTTCCTTGGATAAGTCGTTTTCCTTTTCCGTTTAATTTTATCGAATAAATAAAGCGTTCTGTGCTTCCTCCTTCTACCGATTGATAGTATATTTCTTTTGCTTTGTGATTAAAAGAATACAAAGAAGTTACTTCCCATTCCCCTTTGGTGATTTGTTGGATTAGTTTTCCATTTTGATCATAATGATAAACATGATTAAATCCATCGCGTTCACTGGTCCACAAGAAACTATTATCATTTAAAAACTTCAGATTATCATGAATACTTATATAAGTATCATCTTTTTCCTCTAAAAGCAATTGTGTTGATTCATTTATTGTGTTCCATCGCAAAAGTTTTAAGTGATTTTGGTGTCTATTTAACGTTTGAACAATCAATGAATTTTGTCCTCCATCAAATTTGATACGAGGAATATAATAGGGATTCTCATCTTCAAGAAAAATTTTTTTTCTGTTGTTAGTAGCCGTATCAACAATATATAAATCAATCTTGGAATTGTCTTCTCCAGCTTTAGGGTACCTAAACATATAAGGAAACTGATACACTTCTGAACCATAAATATCCATAGAAAAAATGGGGACCTTTGATTCATCAAATCTCATATAGACAAGTTGTTTTGAGTCAGGGCTCCAATCGAAGGCTCTTACAAAACCAAATTCTTCCTCGTAAACCCAGTCAGTTATTCCATTAATAATTTGGTAATTCCCGTCGAAGGTAAGTTGTTTTATTTGTCTACTTTTCAAATCTTTTACAAAAATATTTCTTTGAAAAACATAAGCGACTTTAGAGGCATCAGGAGAAAGTAATGGTTCCTGAATTTTATTATCGCTTACTTTTTGGAGTTCTTTTGTAGTTAAATCAAAAACCCAATAATCAGCCACTTTCGATCTTCTATAAACAGGAATTACATTAGATTCTAAAAGTATTTTTTTTTCGTTTTTAGAAAAAGTATAGTCAGAAAAGCTTTCTATATCAATATAGTCATCTGAGTCAACTATAACATTCCATTGCTTTGGGTTTTGGTAATAATATTGAATAATTTGAGTAGTATTAGCCTCTTTTAATTTTTTTAAAATGGTATAAGACTCCCCATCTTTCATAGATCGGATAGACTCTAATCGATCCGCATCATATTTACCTGACCATAAACTGTCTAGGGATAAAGTTTTTTGAGAGTATAGTGCTGAACTAATTATTATTAGTAATAGGGTAAAATTAAAAACTTGCTTTTTTACATTAAATAACATGGAAGGCTTTTGTTCTATTAAGTTGTGTTTAGACAGTTTTTATTGTTTAAACTATAATTTAGTGGCAATTTATAAAAAATGAAAGTATTCATGGTTTTTATGGGGATTCAAAATCAGTATATTTATAAAAAAAAGAATGGACAAACGGATTAAGGGGTTTTCCAAGTTGACCAAAGCTCAAAAGATTAACTGGATTACCCATACTCACTTTAATAATCCTGAAAATGCCGAATCCACATTATCATGCTATTGGAATACCGATTCTGACTTACAAAAAAAACACGATGAATTTATTGAGAATACTCTAACTAACTTCTATATGCCCTTGGGTGTAGCTCCTAATTTTTTAATTAATGGTAAGCTTTATACAATACCTATGGTGATAGAAGAAAGTTCTGTAGTAGCCGCAGCTAGTAATGCGGCTAAATTTTGGCTAAATCGTGGAGGTTTTAATGCTAAGGTATTAGATACCCTAAAAGTAGGGCAAGTACATTTTTTATTCTACGGTAATCCAAAACTAATCCAAACTTTTTTTTGAGAAAAATAAATCCAATCTTTTAAAAGCTACAAAGGAATTTTCAAAAAATATGGTTCGCCGTGGAGGAGGTATTCAAAATATAGAATTAATAGATAAGAGTGAGCTTATCCCTGATTATTTTCAGTTACACATCCAATTTAAAACGGCAGACGCAATGGGTGCAAATTTTATCAATTCTTGTCTTGAAAGTATTGCATCCAAATTGGAAAAACTTGTTCAAAAGGATAGTGAATACCTAAGAGGAGGAGAGATAGAGATAATTATGAGTATACTTTCAAATTATGCCCCAGAATGTCTTGTCCGTGCAGCTGTTCATTGTCCCGTTTCTGATTTTATTCCAGAAAAAGGATGGGCTGGTAATGTCTTTGCAAAAAAAATTATTCAGGCTATTGAAATTGCAAAAAAAGAACCCTACCGTGCTGTAACTCATAATAAAGGTATTATGAACGGTGTAGATGCAGTTGCACTGGCAACAGGAAATGATTTTAGAGCTATAGAAGCAGGAGTTCATTCCTATGCTTCAAAAGAAGGCAAATATACTTCATTGAGTAATGCCTTTATAAAAGATGATATATTTCATATGGAACTCCTGATTCCTTTAGCTTTGGGTACTGTAGGTGGCTTAACTAGATTACATCCCATGGTTAAGTGGAATTTGGAATTATTAGGAAATCCAGATGCAAAAACACTTATGAAAATAATAGCAGTAGCTGGTTTGGCTCAAAATTTTGCAGCACTTAGATCTTTAGTTACCTCAGGAATACAAAAAGGACATATGAAAATGCACCTATTGAATATACTCAATCAGATGGGTGCATCTAAAAATCAAAAAGAAGCAGCAATAATTCATTTTAAAAAAAATATCGTTAGCGTAAAAGCAGTAGGTCAGTTTTTAAAAAAAAATAGTTTTTAAAATGATTTCGTTTTACAGCCATGGGAAATTACTTTTAACTGGAGAATATACCATTCTTAAAGGAGCGAATGCTTTAGCGATACCATGTAAAATGGGACAAACTTTAAACTACAGACAAACAGATGAGGATATTCTTATCTGGAAAAGCTATAATGTAAATAACATAGTTTGGTTTGAAGTTAAATTCAAAGTAGACTCACTTAAGCTTATCTCAACATCAGATTTAGGGATATGGAAGAGTTTACTTAAAATTCTAAGGGCAACAAAAGAGTTAAATTTAAGCTTTTTATCTCAAGGAGGTCAAGTAGATACGTTTTTGGAATTTGATCGGTCATGGGGGCTAGGAAGTTCTTCTACTTTAATATCAAATATAGCGTCATGGGCAAATATTAACCCTTACCGTCTTTTGGAAAAAAGCTTTGGAGGAAGTGGCTACGATATTGCATGTGCTCAAGCAAATAGACCCCTAACTTATATCAGAAATAATTATACTCCAAACATAGAATTTGTTGAGTTGAATTATCCTTTTATTGAAAATCTTTTTTTTGTTCACCTTAACAAAAAAAAAGACAGTCAAAAAGCTGTTGCCTTATTTGATTTGAATAAAATTGGACCCGCAATAATCAAGAAAATTAATGAATTAACTAAACTAATTCTCAATTGCAACAAACAAACTGATTTCAATACATATTTGAAAAATCATGAAAGAATACTTGCATCTATTTTAAATCAAAGAACGGTTCAGGATATTTATTTTTCAAATTTTAAAGGTGTCATTAAAAGCTTAGGTGCTTGGGGTGGAGATTTTATTCTTGTATCTGGAGACAAAGAAAGTCCTAATTATTTTAAAAATTTAGGTTTTACAACAATCATTCCTTTTGAAAAAATGATTTTGTGAGAAAGATTTTAAAAGATAAAATTATTAGTAATATACCGCCCTGTTGTCATCTATATTAGCATTAGATTCTAATGCAAGAAAAATATTTTCTAATAAGCTAAAACTAGCTTTTTGAAGAAACTCTTTTGTAAACTCATCATAGTCTTCTAATTTTTCTGCTTTATTTTTCTTAAGTAACTTTAATTTATAAATCCCACGTTCTCCTTCGATAAATTCCGATATGTCTCCTTCGTCCATAGCGAATGCAGCCCCAACTACATAAGGTTCGTTTCCGGAGCCAACCAAGGTTGGATTCTTTTGATTTACAGCAGAAGCTATTTCAATATTTAGAGTTTTGTCTTCTGTTAAAGCTTCTAGAGTAGTTATCCCTATGTATTGATTTTTTATTAAAGCTGCTTTTTTGTCTTGGATAATTTGACTCCGCACTTGGGAACCTACTTCATCAATACTTGCAAGACCTTTGTTATTAATTGCAGTAAGCTGAACAACGGCATAGCCTCCAACACCAGCAAGAGAAAAACGTCTTATATCACCTATTTTTGTGTCATCTTCAAATGCCCAACGAACAATTTGGCGCTGATTAAATAAACCTGGCATATTTTCCTCTAGTGAATTTATATTTTTGACAGGTCTAACCTCATAATTATATTTTTTTGAGGTTGAGTTAAAGTCATTTGTATCGTTGCTTTCCATTTCAAAAGTTGAGGCTCTTCTAAACACCTCATTAGCTGTTTGATCTGAAGCAATTGCTTCATCTGCAACATCCGCAATCATTGCTAAATCATCTTTGTCTGTAACTTTGATTATATGGAAACCAAATTCAGTTTCAACTAGACCAATTTTTCCAACCCTGTTCTTGTCAACAAAATTGAAAAACTCTTGGGCCATTTGCCCTTCTTGAAAAAACCCTAAATCACCTCCTCGGTTCTTAGTGGGCCCATCAGAATAATTAACGGCAAGCTCTTCAAAGTTTTCTTTTTCTCTTCTTGCTATACGAAATACTTTATTGGCTTCTCTTTTTGCTTCTTCTTTTGTTCGAATTATTTCATCAGATGCTCTTGAAGCACCTTCATAACTGATTAAGATGTGACTTGCTCTTAAAGATGCGTTCTTTTTTCTATCAAGTAGTCTTGATATTTTAAAATACTTTCCGTCACGGTAGGGTCCAAAAACTTCTCCTATTTCAAGTCCAAATAAGATGTCGGCATAATCATTGTTAAATTGTCCACGAGCTCGGTAAATAGAATCAAAAGGAATTATTGAATACCTGTCTACAAAATCAATGATATTCTTCGTTTTTTTAAAACCTTCGATAGTATCTGTAAGCTTAGAAACATCGTTATATGAAATCTGATCATCTTTTAATCCCTCCAAGCGAAGGGTAATTAAGTCAAGGTCTGCTTCTGTAGGGTTTTCATCAAAAGAAACGAAATGCAAATTACGACTAACTGGTCTTTCATAGTTAGTCTTGTGCTCTTTAATATATTGTTTAATTTCTGAATCTTTTACATTTACCAGGCTATCTGGAATAATATCAAAGGGGATTTGAACATACTCTAAATTGATGTTATCGTTTTCAAAGTGATACCATGCTTTTGCTTCTGCTTCAGTAATACCTCCACTAGACTTTATTAGATCTAAGTAAATTCGTTGCTTGGCGACTCCAATAATACTTTTCTCTTGGGCTTTCCAATTTTCGTAAGCAGCTGGATTTTGTATACGCATTTGGGATATGTAGTCTGTGAAAATACCAAAATCAAAAAACCCTGCATCATTTTGAAAGCTCGGATTATTTACAACTGCATCATCTGAAGAAATGATCTGCTCTAACTGATCTTTTCCTGCGTCAATCCCTAACTTTTGAAATTCCTGCTCAAAAATTGTATTCCTAAGTGCTTGATTCCATACGAGATTCACTGACTGTAGCGTAGTATAATTATAAGCTCTTTTGGTTTGATCTACCATTTGTCTAAATAATGATACATCAATATCTTCTTCATTAACAATAGCAATTGGATCTGTTGGGCCTTCATTTGATGAATTACCATCAAATACTCCTGAGATTACGAATGCAAAAAGTGCCATCCCGATTACCAAAATCAAGATGATGGATTGCTGTCTAATTTTTCCTAAAACGGCCATGTTTGCTATTTTTTAATAGTTTGCGAAAATAAACTTTTCATTTGAATAAAGAAAGTCTCTAAGCTTGAAATATATACACACTTTAAAATGAACTTCTTTTTTTACACAATTTCTGATTTAGTTAAAATAATTTGTTCAATTTTTGTTGCTGAAACTTTTTTGATTTTCAAAATATATTTACCAAGCTCAATTTCTTCGCCTTTTTCTGGAATTTCACCAATGTTATAGGCAATCATTCCCCCAAGGGTTTCGTAGTATTCACTTTCAGGTAAGCTTAAATTGTATTTTTGATTGAGATAATCAACCTCTAAACGAGCTGAAAAGTCAAAAATATGTTCATCTAACTGTTTTTCTACATGTTCTATGGTATCATACTCATCTTCAATTTCACCAAACAGTTCCTCAACAATATCTTCAACAGTCACTATACCAGAAGTTCCACCGTATTCATCGATGACTACCGCAATACTTTTATGCTGGCGAGTAAGAAGTTTTAGTACATCATTGACCAGCATAGTTTCTGGAACATATGCAACAGGCATAAGAATATTCCTAACACTCTTTGGCTTTTTTATCATTTCAAAGGCGTGGACATAACCTAAAATATTATCAATATTCCCCTTGAAAACTGGTATTTTAGAAAGTCCTGTAGAGATAAATAATGCTTTGATATCTTCTAATGAAGTGGATTGCTCTACTGCAATTACCTCTGCTCGAGGAACCATAGCTTCTCTAGTCTTCACTTCAGAAAAATCCAAGGCATTCTGGAAGATTTGAATCTCTGAGTCTAAGCTTTCTTTATCCTGAGTATATTCAATCTGTTCTTCTATGTAGTTACCCAATTCAATTTTCGAGAATGACAATTGAACTTGGTCTGTCTCTGTATTAAGAAATTGCCTTAAAATGAGATCTGTCAACTCTATTATTAGAAATGTAATAGGATAAAATATATAATAGAAAATGGCAACAGGTAAAGCAAAAATTTTGATGAAGTTATTTGCGTAAAGTTGGAAAAAAACTTTTGGTAAAAATTCTGCCGTCAATAATATAACTCCTGTTGAAATTAAAGTCTGGTAGAAAACAATGGTTAGACTTACTTCTCCTGAAAGTAGGGTTTCCAAAAAAAATAGTTGTAGAATTCGATCTCCCATAAAGATTCCATATACAACTAAAGTTATATTGTTACCTAACAACATTGAGGCAATAAAGCGTGAAGGATATTGTGTGATTTTTTTTAAAACTTTTGAGGTTAGACCTTCTTGAAGTTTTTCTATTTCGAGATAAATCCGATTGGAAGAAACAAAGGCAATTTCCATCCCCGAAAAAAAGGCAGATAATATAAGGCAAACTACTATTATTAAATCAGAGGGGTTCATTCCGATGAATTTGACCGATTGTAATATTTATTTCGATAGTGCCTCCTAAATAAAGCCATAAATACAGATACTAAAGAAAAGCCGATAAATAAAATCGCACGATCCCTATTGCTTTCCCATCTCGAATAAGCCTCATAAATTGAAATTACTGCAATAATCCAATACAATATTTCTGAAATACGATGTCCTTTCATTGTTGTGATAAAGTGTCTTTGTCTTCTGAAAACATTACGGTACCAATTAAGCTTCCTGTTTGAAATTTAGTGAAATCCTTATTGGTATCCAATCTTAGTGCATCAAAATTGTAATCATTGTCTTCGAACCTAAAGGCCTTTTCAGTAAACAACCATTCAGATTCTGCATCCCAAAAAAGTTGAGCTGTAGTTAAAAGCGATCCATCATGAGATTTTAAGCGAACATTCCCTTTGAGATCAATTAATTTAGTGTCATTAAATAGAATTCCATAGTCAGCAATGACTTCATTTTCACGATCTAATTTATCATAAAAAACAACTTTTAATCCATCTGGAAATTCTGCATAGCGAAAACTCAAATTTGTGTAATCTACATGTTTTGGTGCTGTTAGGATTGCTTGTATTTTTATAGAATCGGTATATATCATTCTTATATTCCAAGCTGTTCCTAGGGGCTCTTGACGGTCTTGATTAATTTCTGATAGTGCATAAGAGTTGTTTTCACAAGAAATAAAAAGGGCTAATGTTACTACCATAAGCCCTTTAAAAAAAATAGTGAAATTCATTCTAATTTATAAACTTGGAACGGTAACATTTCTATTGATCCAACAATTAAATTTAATTACTGTTCCAGCGTTTCCTTCAGTAAAAATATCTGTTTTACTAGGTGCCCTTCCCTTATAACTTTCTACTGTTCTCACTGCTACTTTTTTAAGTGAGGCATTAACTTGTCCTGCTTTTTTAGCCATATCTGCAGCCAACCAGTATACAGCACGTTTATCAAATTGAGACTCGCCGCATTGATTTGCGCTATCTGCATACATATTAGCTATCAATAAATAAGCTCGCCCTAAAGAGGGTTGGAACCCTAAGGCTTTGTTTGCGTAATTTCTGGCTGATGATTTTCTACCAGCTTTTTTAAATTTATTTGCAATTTTAAATAATATTTTAGCTTTTTTGTAATTATCGGTTTCTAGAGCAATTGATTCCTCATAATATTTTAAAGCTTCATCCGCATTTCCCCCTTTATCATTAAGAAGACCTAAATAATATGCAGAATCTGCAGAGGGCTCTAAAGCATGTAATGCTTCTACTAGAGTAACAAATAAAGGATCGTCCGAACACTCTTTACTATCCATTCTACTTGCAGCTCTTTTGATCCATAAAGGATCAGTTTTGTTTTCTTCAAAGTTTCTTTTATAAAGAGGAATCAAATTTTCACAAGTTGCTTCTTTAGCAATTATAGCATCTAGGTTTGACAAAAAGGTTCCAATCGCGTTTGAATTCACATTATAGATTCTCTTACTTCTTGTTTCACGACTTGTCAACGCAGTTCCAGCCTCCTCTTTTTTGAGAATTATATCTAGTTTTTTAGAAAGCTCTGTGCTTTCAAATTCAAATTTTTCAGAAACTTCTTCATATTTATTAAACAATAATTCCATTGTAACCTCAATATCTCCATTTTTATATCGGTCATACATTGTTTTGAAATAATTGTACAGAAGTTTAGGATTTGTAAAGCTTTTCTTATCTTTTTTATATGCCTCATCAAACGTTAAATAAATTTCTTTTAAATCAGCTTGCTTAAAATCTAAAAGAGCTTGAGCTTTCTTACTAATAATATCCCCTACAACAGATTTATTTCTTCTTTTTGGGAAATTCTCTACCCATTGATCATATAATTTTAAAATATCCTTTTTCGAGGCTTCTTGCTCCTCAGGACTACCATTTTTAATTCTGTCTTTTAGAATTCGTTCTCCATAAGAATATATAGCAACATTTATTGATGGACATTCACCTCTTACTTTCATCCATGGTTCAAAGGCAGATTTATAGTTTTTTACTTTGGCAAATTCGGCAAAAATTGATAAATCTTGCATGCATACATTTGTGTCTTGTGCAAGAATTGGGGCGTGGAAAAGACCAATAAATATTAGTGTTATAACACAAAGCTTTTTCATTTTTTTAATTTTTAATTATACTTTCTCTTAATAAACCATATATCATTCAAAGACAATCTTATTCGCATTGTAAAGAATGTTTCTTGAATTAAACTTGGATTTTTTTCCCCTCTTTTAGTTATTTCAAAACCAATATTTGCATTTGATAAGCTCCCTAATGGAAGCCCTACGCCAAAAGATATTCCCGTTTCTTTTAGAGGACTGTTATTCATAATTATACTCATCTGCTCGGATCTAAATCCGAAACGATAAACAACTCTGCTCCAAAAACTCGTAAACGAGGCATAATTAGGTATATAAAAACCTCCTACAGAAAATTGTTTACCATCTTTATAAGCAACATTACTTCGGTTAAAAAAATCATTTTCAAAGTTAGCAGATTTTATTAAATTTCTCTGAAACCCTAAAAACCATTTTTTATTTTGTCCAAAACCAATACCAAACTTCGTCGTGGCTGAAGCTTCAAGTGTTGTTTCTTCTAGTCCTTGGGAAGTTAAATCAATTTCCTCAAAATCTACAATCAATTCATTTACAATAGATTGGGTGTAAAAAACACGATCGTTTCTTGAATTTAATTCCGCTTCAGGTTGGTATGACAACATGCTTTGAAGGAAATATTTTTTATTGATAGGTATGTTTGATTGGATTGAGAATTGATAATTAAACCCGGAGACATTAGATTGATTTGTTAGAAAAGTTCCATTTTCAACACCTTCAGCATATTGACCTGTTCGGTAAAATAAATTTCCAAAATTATATTGGACTGAAGCTCCAACTGCTATAAAAGACGCTAAAGGAAGTCCTACAGAAAAATAAGTTTGATTAACTCCTCCTTGGCCTTCATAACGATTTAATAAGTTGATGCCTTCAGAATTTGGGCTTAATGTTTCAATTTGATAACCCACAGAGGAGTAAGGAATAATTCCGAATCCAAAACCAAATTTTCCTGCTGGAATACTAATAGCTAGATAGTCAAGTGAGGCATTGTCTGAATATTGAGATTCTGAAGAGGAAGCCAAGTTTGTGTTTTTATAGTTTACACCTACGGAGTATGTTGTAACTTTTAAAAATCCATAGCTCGCAGGGTTATTCAAATTAGCATGAATAGAGTCCGTAAAGACATCTAGTCCACCCATGTGTCTTGTCGCCTGTGTACCATTAAAATTTTTCTCACCAAGCCCTGTAGAAGAATAAGGTGAGATTGATCCACTTTGAGCAGTAACAAAATTAGGCAGAAGAAGTATTAGTAAGGAAATACTGATTCGTATCATGAAATTGTATTGAGTTTCAAGATGAAATTCAAACCTTTAGCTAAAAAATTCGAATTTGCAAATATGCTATTTTTAAATGATTTTGGCAACCTTTCAGCGTCTCCACCTGTTAAAATAACCATTAAATCATCAATTTTATTGTGATGCCATTTGATAATCCCTGATAATTCGTTTAAAATTCCATAATAAACGCCTGAATGCATTGCCTCTTCTGTAGAAATCCCAATAGGATCATTGAGCTTCTTAAAATCTAATAAAGGAAGTGCTCCAGAATAATCATTCAGGCTTTTATAGCGCATAGAAAAACCAGGGCTAATTGATCCGCCCTGATGAATTCCTTCTGAGTCTATCAAGTCATAAGTTATACAACTCCCAAGATCAATAATAAGAATTGATTTGTTAGGATAGTGAAGAAAACATGACGCTAACAAAGCAATTCTGTCTGCCCCTAAATGCGCCCTGGACTCGTATAGAGTTTGAAAAGGTAGATTTAAAGCAAGTGAACAATGAATAATATGAATTTTACCAAGTAATTCATTTAACTCTTTTGAAAAAGTTAAGTTTACATCAGATATAATTGCTTTTTCAACTTTTGGATATGAAATTAGTATTTCCTTTAATAATCGATTCCAATTATTTATGAAATCTTTTTCTGACGTAATTATATGGTCATTTTCAAAAACATAAGATTTGATCATTGTATTACCAATGTCTATTACAAGTTGCATTTACTTTTACTATTGAGCATATAAAATTACAAAGAAAATAGTTGAAAACTCTTTGCAAGGAAGCAAAACCACATTATATTTGCATTTGCTTAAAAGCAGGGTACCTTAGCTCAGTTGGTAGAGCAAAGGACTGAAAATCCTTGTGTCCCTGGTTCGATTCCTGGAGGTACCACATTATAGTCCTCATAAAATAAAGTTTATGAGGACTTTTTATTTTTAGTTTATACCGAAATGTTTGTCATATTTGATATAATTATTTTAGAAACTTTATATTTTTAGGAAATGGATTATTTTTTAGTATTTATAGGGCTTGTTACGTTATCAGCACTTGGTTATACTATTTTTAAATTAAACAATAAAGCTAAGTTATCTGAAGATCCTCAAACAAGGATAGATGAAATAAATAAGATGACAGAAATTATGACTCTGAAATTTAAAAATTTAGCAAACGAGATAATCGATGAAAAAACAAAAAAAATAAGTGAGTTAAACAAAGAGAGTTTATCGAATATTCTAAATCCTTTAAAAGAAAACATTGATAAATTTGAAAAAAAGGTTGACTCTTCAAATAAAAATGCAATAGAATTTAATGCTATTTTAAAATCTGAAATTGACCATCTTAAGAGTGAAACGTTAAAAATACGTGATGACGCAAATAATTTAGCTAATGCATTAAGAGGTGGAAGTAAAACTCAGGGTGATTGGGGAGAACATCAGGTAGAGACTATTTTAAATTCTGCAGGTTTAGAAAAAAATATTCATTATGAGAAAGAAAAAAATATAAAAAATGAAAACTTAGATCATCAGAGACCTGATTATATTGTAAAGCTACCTGGAGATAAGAGTATAATCATTGACTCTAAAGTTTCTTTAGTTGCTTATGTAAAGTATTATAATTCAGAAAACAAAGAAGAAAAAAAAGATTATTTAAAAGACCATCTTAAAAGTATAAATCATCACATCTCATCCCTTTCGAATAAAAATTATCAGGATTTAGAAATAAATCAACCAGATTATATTTTAATGTTTATGGCAAATGAACCTGCTTTTAAATTAGGTGTCTTGGAAGATGTAAGCCTTTATAATAAAGCACTCAATAAAAATATAGTGATGGTTACAAATTCAACTTTATATGCTACTTTAAAGACGGTTGCTTACATGTGGAAGCAGGATAAAGCAAACAAGAATGCTTTAGAAATTGCAAGACAAGCTGGATCATTATATGACAAATTCCAGTCATTTACTGAAGATCTAATTAAAGTAGGTAATAATATTAAAACTACAAAAAATACATATGATGATGCAATGAATAAACTTACCGAGGGTAAAGATAATCTTGTTAGAAAAACTGAAAGGCTGAAAGATTTAGGAGCCAAGACAAGTAAAGAAATTAATCCCAAACTGATTGATAGGTCTGAATAAATTCAAATTTTTATGAGCATATTATCTAAGCTTTTGATATTTGTTTTATTATTTCTATTAACTCAATTTACTTTCGGTCAAAATCAGTTTAGACCAGAAAAATTAGAGAATTCGAAAATTGAAATTGATGGAAAACTATCTGCTAGAGAATGGAGAAATGCCATTCAAGTAGAATTAAAATTTGAGACAAGCCCAGGCAATAATAGTCCAGCTCAAAAAAAGACAACAGGCTTTATCACTTATTCAGATACTGATTTATATATTGGTATTCATGCTTTCGACAACCCTGAAAATGTTCGTGCATCTATTCGCTCAAGAGATGATTTTAAAATATATATGCAAGATGACGTTGTTAATATAAGTTTTGACACCTATACGGATGGAAGAAATAACTATATCCTTTTAGCCAATGCTTTTGGAAGTCAGCTTGATGTCAGGGCGATAAATGCTTTAACTGACGATCAACGCTATGATGGGAGTTTCAATATGGATTTTGAAACAGCTGGATCAATAGTTGCTGATGGTTATCAAGTTGAATTCAAAATCCCTTTTTCTTCTCTTCCTTTTCCTAACGGTAAAGACCAAAAATGGCATTTCAATATTGGTAGAAAATATTTTGACGAAAATAATGTTGAAATTGAAGTCCAAAGTCAAACTTTTGATCGAAATAATCCATGTGAAGTGTGTCAAACAACCCAAGTCCTTTTGCTCAACGATATTATAATTAAGAAAAGGTTTGAGTTATTACCATATGTAGCAGGAAATTTGAGTGGCATAAAGCCTTCAAGAAATGCTTCTTTAGATTATGATACTCTAAAACCAAATGCAGGCTTAGGATTAAATATAGATCTCAATAAAAACAGTGGGCTTGAGATTACATTAAATCCTGATTTTTCTCAAGTAGAAGCCGATGTAACTCAGATAGATGTCAATTCATCTTTTGCATTAGAATATCCAGAAAGAAGGCCTTTTTTTAATCGAGGAACTGATATTGTAAATTTTACCGATGGAGCTTTTTATTCCCGCTCAATTAATAATCCATTACTTTCTTCAAAATTATTAAGTCAAGCCAAAAAATCAAGAATCTATTTCTTAACAGCAATTGATCAAAATTCACCTTATCAAATTGCTGGTGAGGATCGCTCCTATTTAGGGCAAGGAGGGCAGTCTTTTGTCAATGTATTACGTTATCAAAGGCTAGTTAATAAAAATACGCGTCTGGGCTTAATAAGCACGAACAGATATTATAAAGATGGTGGTTATGGGAATTTATTTGGAACAGACGGTTGGTTTCTTATTTCTAAAAATTGGCGTTTAACATACGAATTACTTACCAACTTTAATCAAGAACCCGAAGCCGATTGGATTGATAGCCAAGATAGAATTGAAGGACGTTCCGTGGCTTTAAATCAGGATAAGTTTGGTGGAAGTGCATTGTATGTTCAATTATCTCGCAACACAGAACATTGGAAATCCTATATTTTTTACTGAAATATTACCCCCGAATATCAAGCAAATGTTGGCTTCGTTGTAAAGAATAATCGTCGGTGGGGTACATTATTTCACGAATATCAAAATTTTATAAATAAAAAAGGACTCCAATTTTTCAGTATAGGAACCAAAGCCGACGTTGTCTATACCTTTCAAGATTATTTAAAAGCTATAAGTATTGATGGGATTTTTGCAATAAAAACCTTTTTAAATACAACTATTGAGTACACTTATGATTGGGATATATTCAAAAATTTCCTTGGCAAAGACTATCGTAACGTTGGAAAAAGTGAACTGACTATTCAAAACAATCCAAGCGAATCCTTTTCTCTTATGATTCGCACTACTTTTGGAAGAGACCTCGCTTATAATGAAGAAAATCCTGAAATTGGTCGTGAATTTTCACTTTTTGTAATGCCTAGCTTTCAGTTGGGAGATAAATTTAACCTCTCACCCTCCATAAGATACGCAAAGCTTGAGAATTTAAAAACTCAAGAAGAATATTATAATGGAGCTATTTCGAGATTTTCAGCACGTTACCAGTTTAACAATTTTTTTAGTGTAAGAATTATTTCAGAATACAATTCCTTTGCAGATCGTTTTTTTATTCAACCACTAATTCAATGGAATCCTAATCCGTCTACAGTTTTTTATGTGGGAGGAAATCAAAATTCAATCGAGGATTTTAACGATGATTTCTATTCTCCTTTCCGAGTCGATCAAACCCAATTTTACTTAAAGTTCCAATATCTTATTGGCCTTTAATTTACTTAGAATTTAAGTTAACCATTATAAGAGGAACTTGGGCTTCAAGATAGTTTTTTTCAAAAGCTTTAAAATCATTATCAATAATTTGATCAAGTTCTGTCTTGTATTTACTCCAAATTACTATTAGGTCTTTGTAGCGCTGTTTTGCCCCTTGCGTTAGCTCAGGGTCATCAGCATCAATAAATGCTTTTAAATGCATAAATTGAGCATTTAACATATTATTAAAATTTATGACGTCCTGAAATGTCTTTTGGTTAGGTTGAATTAACTTAGTTTCCCATTCATTAAGACGTTTTTTTATTGCCAAAGCTTGATCATAAATTACATTATATTCCTCTTTCCCATTTAATATTTTTAAATAGTGATCCAATTGATCTTGAACATCACGCATTTCTGAAACAGAGTAATGAATTTTTTTAATGGCTTTTTCTATTTTGACCAAAAGATTTTGTTGAGCTTCAAAATCAGCTGCAGAATAATCCATATTTGGATTTGGTAAAATTTCAATATCTACTTTTTTAACCTCCTCACCATATGTTAATTTAGCAGAATACATCCCAGGGGCAACTAAGCTTCCCTCATAACTACCATAAACAAAAACTTTATCAACACTAGGTAATTGTTCCCTTCTAAAATCCCAATGAGTTCTATTAAATCCTTTCTTATTTTTAAGCATAGTTTTGGTGCTAGGACCACCTGGCCATGATTTGAATAAAGAATCCTTTTGTGAAGTATAACTTCTTATAATTTGATCTCCTTGAAGAATATCAATTTTTACTTCTAGAGAATCATGAACTTCAGCAAGATAATAATCAAGATAGACGCCGCTCATTGGGTTGGTACCTTGAGTACTATTTTTTGGTGTTTTCCCAGAACTCAAACGATATGACTTTTTAGGTGTAACTAAATGAACTGAAATATCTTTTGGCCTTTGTTGTATGGCACTTAAATCATCTAATATCCAAAAAGAACGACCTGCGGTTGCTGCTATTAAATCATTATCCTGAATATATAGATCGTTAATTGGAACTATGGGTAAATTATTCTGAAATGGCTCCCAATATTCACCATCATTTAGAGAAATATAAAATCCTGTTTCAGTTCCTGCATAAAGTAATCCAGGAACTTTAGGATCCTCACGTACTACTCTTACAAAATTATGTTCACCCTCAATTCCATCCGTGATAAGGTCCCAATTTTCACCATAATCTTCTGTTTTATAAATGTAAGGGTTCAGATCCATAAACTTATATCGCATCACCACTGCATAGGCAGTTTCTGGGTTATGTGGAGATACTTCGATAGAATTAATTATTCCCTCTTTTAATCCTTTTGGTGTAGAATTAATCCATGTCTCTCCGCCATCCCTTGTAATGTGAATCAAACCATCATCGCTCCCGGCCCATAGAACATCAGGATTATGAGGAGATGCTACAAGACTCATTAATGTATTATAATTTTCTCCTCCAGCTGCTTCATTTGTAAATGGAATACCCCCTGGTACTTGTTGATTAATATTATTTCTTGTCAAATCAGGGCTAATAACCTCCCAATCAGTACCTCCATTCTTTGTTTTAAAGACTACATTACCTGCATGGTAAATAATATTTGGGTCAGAAGGTGCACTAATAATTGGAGCATTCCAATTATAACGATATTTAAATGAATTGGGTGCATTCCCTAGTGCTAATTCTGGATATTCTTTAATGTCTTTACTTGATTTAGTTTCTCGATTCCAACGCTGGATTATTCCTTGGTAACATCCACCATAAACAACCTTTGGATTTTTTGGATCAAAGGCTAAAAAAGCACTTTCACAACCTGAAACAGAATACCAATCTTTCCAATCAATACCTCTGTCTTGGTCTCTACTTTTTATTCCTATTGCCGAATTGTCTTGTTGCCCTCCATACACATGATAAGGGATTTGAGCGTCAGCTATTACACGATAAAACTGTGAAGTAGGTTGGTTTTGCTGAGTACTCCAACTCTTACCTCCATTAGTAGAAACATTTGCCCCACCATCATTTGAGTTTATCATAATCTTATTATCCTCTGGATGAATCCATAAATGGTGATTATCCCCATGAGGAGTAGACATGGGTTTGAATGTTACTCCTTTATCAATAGACTTTAAAACAGGAGCATTAAGTACATAAACAATATTTTCATCTTGAGGGTCAGCAAATACTTCCATATAATACCAAGAGCGAGCAACAGTTACACGATCTTTATTAACTTGCCTCCAAGAGGTTCCTCCATTTTCAGATCTGTAAACTCCAGCAGCTATTCCTTCAGCTTCTATATTGGCATAGACTAAATTTGAATTTGCTCTGGAAACTGAAATTCCAGCTTTACCAATTACTTCTGGAAGTCCTTTTTTTAGTCTAGTCCAGCTATCTCCCCCATCGGTTGACTTATACAAGCCAGACTTTTCACCACCTGACTTCATTTGCCAAGGTAGTCGCTCGTGCTGCCACATTGCAGCATATAAAATTCTTGGATTATTTTTATCCATACTTAAAGATGATGCTCCCGTAATATTTGATACATAAAGTACTTTTTCCCAAGTATTACCCCCATTTTTAGATCTGTAAATACCCCGATCACTACTTGGGCCATATTGAGCACCTTGAACCGCAACATAAATCAAGTCTGGATTGGAAGGGTGTATTTCTACATTTGCAATATGCCTAGAATTCTCTAGACCTATATGTTCCCATGTTGCACCGGCATTCTCTGACTTATATACACCGTCCCCCATGGAAGTCATTACGCCTCTTGCGGCATGTTCGCCCATGCCAACAATCACCACATTAGGATCGCTTTCTGATACTGATATGGCACCTACAGTACCTGTATTCAAGAAACCATCAGAAATATTTTTCCAATGCATTCCATTATCTTCTGTTTTCCATATTCCACCACCAGTTGACCCCATATAAAATGTTGATTGGTCTTTTACAACTCCTTCTGAAGTTACACTTCTTCCACCTCTAAAGGGCCCTATATTTCTCCAATTAAGGTTGTTGTATGTTTCATTTAATTCAACAGATTTTTTTGATGATTTTTTCTTTTTTTGACTTTGTATTAAAGGGCTGAAAAGTAAAAAAATAACTAAGAATGGATTTATAAATTTCATGCGTATTAATTTAAAATAAGGTTATTAGGGTTCTAATTTTAGTTTAAATAAACGAGGTTTTCCATTGGACTCACTTTCAGAAGTAATCCAAAACTCTAATTTACTAATAATTTTAACAGCTTCTATCTGAGCAGATTTTACAGGAATCAAATATTTTTTTAAATTGTGATTTTCAAATCTATTTTTTTGGAAATCATGGATGGTATAAAAAAATTGATTTCCTTTAAAGTCGTATCCTGTTAAAACCATCAAATCTTCAGCTTTACTATAATCTGCTGAAGTAACTAATGCATCAGTGTCTAGAATGCCTGAGGGGGTTAAACTATAATTCCCCTCTACTTTGGGAAAAGTGTAAATTTCCGATTGAAGTGTCTTTCTGTTTTTGGAAAACAAAACCAAATTATCACCTACAACTGTCAGTGCTTCTGCATCATATTCATTTAGAGTTTCTTTGGAAAAGGTTTTTTGGGCTTTGTATTTGATTCGAATTGTACCTTTTGGGATGAAATTTTTGTCCAAAATATAAATTCGAAGATTTTCTCTTGTAGCATAATTATTCCCAATATCAGCGATGTAATAATAATCATCATCAGCGGCAAGATCTTCCCAGTCTTTATTTTTTAGTCCATAAAAGCGAATATTTTTAATCAATTTTCCCTTCTTGTTAAATACATATAATCTAGCTTTATCCCCTGAGTCATTTAATGTAAGTAAGTTGTCACCAATATATTCCAATCCAGATGTTTCTTCTAACTGAGATGGAAGTTTGATTGTATTTAATGATATTTGGGCGATACACCAAAAGGAGGTTAAAAATCCAATTAAAAAGTAGTACATGAATGTTTGTTTATTCCCCACAATATAGTTAAAGTTAATATTCTTGTTCCTGTCTAATTTTTTATTTTTGTCTAATATTGACATTTGATTTTATTCGATTTTGATCCGTAAACTCGTATTTTTTAGTTATATATTTTTTGCTTTAGGCTGTGAGAAAAAACAAAAAAATCAAAGTTATCTTGCTCTAGGAGATGGCTATACTATAGGTGAGGCTATTTCAAATAATGAAAGTTGGCCTATGCAACTAGTTAAAGCATTGGAAGAAGAGAATATTTTAATTGATAAGCCTAAAATAATCGCTCAAACTGGATGGACGACTACAGGTTTAAAAAAAGGAGTGGATCTTGCCATATTAGATTTTCCATACGATTGGGTTTCTCTTCTGATTGGAGTGAATAATCAATATCAAGGAAAAAGTATCGAAGTTTTTAAAGCTGAATTTCAACAACTTTTGAGTCAAGCGATATTGTTTGCAGGTAATAAATCAGAACGGCTTTTCGTGGTTTCAATTCCTGATTGGGGAAAAATGCCTTTTGCTAATAATCTAGACCAGGAAAAAATTTCAAGAGAAATAGATGATTATAATCAAGTAGTTTATGAAGTTTGTATAAGAAATGACATTACTTTCATTGACGTGACAACCCTTTCAAGAACAACTGATTCGAATCCTCATTTAATTGCTTCGGACAGCTTACATCCTAGTGGTAGTCAATATGCTAAATGGGTTACGGAAATTATTCCGTTCTTTAAAAATTCCTCAAATGATTAATCTAAAAGCTTTCAAATTAATGGATCAAGATGACCCATTAAAACTTTTTAGAAATCACTTTTTTCATCAAAAAAATGAAATTTATTTAGATGGAAATTCCTTGGGAAAAATGCCTAAAAACATTCCTGAAATTTTGGGTGAAACAATAAATAATCAATGGGGGAAACAACTCATCAGTAGCTGGAATAAAGACTGGTTGAAACTTCCAAATCGTTTATCTGGAAAATATGGAAAACTACTTAACGCAAGTGCTGAAGAAATTGTTTTTGGAGAATCAACCACAGTCAGACTTTATCAAGTCCTAATTTCGTTAATTCAATCGGGTAATTATCTGGATAATTTAATCACTGATAATTTAAATTTCCCAACAGATTTATATGTTATAGACGGTCTTAAAACACAATTCCCGAAATTAAAAATCAACAATATTGAATATCATAATGAAATAGAGGCTGATATAGATTTACTTAAAGAAAGTATTAAAAAAAAACCTGGGATTATATGTTTGAGTTTAGTTACATATAAAAGTTGTTATTATTATCCAATGAAGGTTCTCAATCAATACGCTGTTAAACATAAAAGTATAATTGTCTGGGACATAAGTCATGGCGTAGGTTCTGTTCCAATTGATTTTAAAGAAAGTGAAACGAAAATTGCAGTAGGCTGTACATATAAATACATGAATGGCGGTCCAGGGTCTCCCTCTTTCTTATACATCGAAAGTGGCTTACATTCACTTCTTGAAAACCCTATTCAAGGGTGGTTTGGACATAAAAATCCCTTTGATTTTAATCCTCAATACAAATCAGCTGAAAAATTGGATCACTTTAAAAATGGAACTCCTCCGATCCTTTCAATGCAGGCTGTAGAATCTGGAATTGATTTAACACTAAAAGCTGGTATTTTAAATATTCGTGATAAAAGTATTAAACAATCTGAAATGATTATAATGGCAATAAAGGATCATCTGAATTCTTTTGGATATAACCTACAAAGCCCAAAAAAATTCCTAAGAAGGGGGTCGCATATTGCTATCTCACATCCAAATGCATGGCAGATTTGTCAAGCACTTCAAAAAGGTGGCAAAAATATCCCTAAAATAATTACAGATTTTAGGCCTCCCAACTTTATTCGTTTGGGTATCACTCCCTTATACACAAGATTTGAAGATTTGTGGTGGGTTATCAATCAACTTGAAAATATTGTTGAATCTGAGTCATATCTTAGATTTAATCAAGTTAAACCTGAAGTAACGTAAAAGTATTTTATAAAAAAAGCCTTCAGGATTTATTCCCAAAGGCTATAACCATAAACCAATTCATCAATGAAGAATTGATTGTATAAAAATACGAAAACTTAAACGACATCATAATTTTTTACTAAAATTTTTGAAGAGAATGGTTAATATTGAATATTAAATAGTTCTTTAATTTTTGTGTAAAATGCAAAATGAGTTAATTCAAATCTCTTTTTTACATTACAGGATTTTTTTACTGGGGGTAGTAATAGGTTCTGATTTAGAGCGATTCAATTGAATATTTTTTATTGAGTAGTTTCATACTCATATTCCCAATTGGGATCATCCAATTTATTAATGATGTACTTAACTGTAATTTCAGCTCCTTTTTTAATATTCTTTATAGCAATAATTCTGATGTGTTTTACTTTTCCCAACTTCTCATCTTCTTCTCTAAAAATAGCCTTACAATTTGGTATTTCATGATGGTTTATAAAAGCACCCAAGGGAAGACGCAAATAATTATCATGGAAACGTTTGTCGAATACATGTGTGATCCCAAGATCAGTCCCCTTGATTATATCTTTAGTTGAAAAGAGTCCTAAACCCTCAATTGTACTTTGCTTTATTGTGAGAAAATCATGAAGTGGTCTCCAATTACTATCTTTGATCATAGATTAAAATCATTTCTTATAAAAGTAAAGATTTACTTTTTATTTTACTAAAAATTGATACTCAAGATATTTCTTAGGACCAGTCACAGCATTCAATATTCTAAAAGGTAAGTTGATCGATTTTTTATTTGTTTTAGTTTTAACTTGGAGAGAAATCTGACTTTTAGGTGGGATAGTGAAAAAAGCTGTCCTCTTGTGAAAACTAAAATTCCCTATATATTCCATTTGGAACGGTACGCTACTTTCATTTTTTACATCTATATTAAGTATGGTCTTACTATTAAGATATTTTAAAGGTCCAAAGTGAATATTATCTTTTATAATTTGTTCTAGGAATTCCTCCTTTCCAATTATTAAATCGTTAAACCAAACTACCGTTTTCCCTTGAAAAAGTGCTTCTTTTACTGCTTCTGGTGTCCTTTTAGACACCAATACAAGTGTCATTGGCCTATGGCCTCCTTCTACTATTTGGTGTTCCCAATCAGTAAGTCCGTGGATATCTGAAGTTCCTAAAATAGTTAGATTATTATCCAGAGCTATTTGAAGCGCCTCTTCAGAAAATGTTGTTTCATTGACCACTTCAATACCGTGTAATAGTTTGTTTGATATTAAATATTCATGAAATAGTTCTAATCGAGCAATTCCATCCCTACGCTGTGCATCCCAATTAGGGTGGTTCCAAAAGACAAAAGCCCCTTGTTTATTGGCTTGTTCAATCCCTGTTAAAGAATCCGAATGTAAAAGTTTATTAGCATCTTTTATAAAAACAGCGTTAATATGACCAGGAGGCATATCTCGAGTAATTTCAGATCCATTAATTACCTGAAATACATCATTTTGTTGCAACATTTGGGAGGCTATCCTAAAAGATCGGTTTCTATCTGGGTGAGGAATATCTTCAGCATGAGGCTGATACTCCAAATGATCGGTTATAGCAATCAAGTCCAATCCTTCTCTTTGAGCTTCTTTAACTCTAATACTAGGCCAAACCTCACCATCAGAAAAAACTGTATGGATATGCAAATCAGTACTTATCCAAAACATCCCTTCTTCGGCCTTAAAAAAACGGTTCTGAGCAAAAATTGAACTTATACTAAAAAGTATGAAAGTTAATATGAACCCGTTTTCATTTAAAAACATGATGCTTTTTGACAGAAAGTTACGATTATAAAATTGAAAAAAAGTCAACCTATTAAAACTTATAAAATAGAATGGTATTCCAAAATCTATTTTTCAAATACAGATCAGTAGATTTCAAAATGGTATTTTTCTGAAAACCAGTATTTATAGTAGCCTTGTCGTTAATTTTAAATTTGAATCCAAGAAAAGTCCAATTTTGATTGAATTTATAGGGAATTCCCGAACGATTCAATACAATAAAGATTTCATCGTAAAAAACAAAATTTACAGGTAACTTACTATTCGCTTTTGAAATTGGTCTTTCATATGTAAAACGAACCCTTATCCTGCTAGACAAATCAAAACTTCTTCCTGAGAGATTCTTCTTTAATGGAAGTTCTTCTTGAAAACGATGTTCTAGACGAAACCAAGTTGAGAAAGACCCTTTTTTTAATGGAACTTGATAGGATATCTGTTCCCAGATATTATGTTCATTTCTAACCCTTGGGTCAGCATTAATGTCTGCATCAAAATTCCTTAAATAACTATATCCTATAGTCCATTTTATTTTAGTTGAATCTGAATATGTTATCTGTGGTCTAAAGATTTGTTGATCCCAAATATTAAAATAATCAATTGTTCTAGAATGGAACTCAGATCGTAAAACAAATTTATTTGATAAGGGTATGTCTAAAAATAAAGCTTTCCAAGCTCCCTCAACTTTATCATATTGTTGAGCTGAGACTAGTTCAATAAAAAAAAAAGATAATATTGAAATAATTAAAAAATTTTTTATCATGATTTTATTTAAATTTTCTCATTAATCCTTCTTGTGATACAGAAGCAATCATCTTCCCAGATCGATCAAAAATACTACCCCTAGCATATCCTCTTCCATTCGAAGCACTTGGACTTTCAATTGAATAAAGTAACCAATCGTCAATTTCAAAATCACGATGAAACCAAAGAGCGTGATCCAGACTTGCATAATATATTTTTTGACTTTCAAAATCTTTTCTATGAGGTAATGTAGCGGACAACAATAAACTGTAATCCGATGCAAAAGCAAGTAACTGATGCTTTAAAGGAGTGTTTGCCCTGATTTTTTCTTTAGTTTTAAACCATATATGATATTGAGGTGGCTTATTTTCTGTTTCAAGATAAATTGCTTTACCAACTGGTCTAAACTCAAATACTTGGGGATGAGCTATCATCAAACGCTGATACCGTTCAGGATCATTTTCCTTAAGAGATTCTGCCTGTTGGATATCAGTTAGTAATATTTCCGGGGTAAATACATTGGGCATTGTAATTTGATGGTCTACTCCTTTTTCATTTAAGTGAAAAGAAGCTGCCATATTAAAAATTGCTTTTCCATCTTGATAGGCCACTACCCTTCGAGTTGTAAAACTTCTTCCGTTGCGTATTGCATCAACATGAAAGTCAATGGGTTTGTTAATATCTCCTCCAAGAATAAAATATCCATGCATTGAATGTGCTATTCGATCATTTGAAACAGTTTGATATGCAGCATGAAGGGATTGCCCTAATACTTGCCCTCCAAAAACACGCCCCCAAGCAGTCTTGTAATTTT
>JAQWNN010000018.1 GCA_029268555.1 Flavobacteriaceae bacterium | reverse complement strand
CCTTTTGATTTGAGAAAAAAGGCCGTAGTATTTTTTTTAGCTGAAGTAATTCATCAGGTTTTAAAAGAAGAGCAGCAAGGGTCAAATCCAAACCTATTTAATTATATAAAAAACCAATTACTCTGGCTGGATGAACACTATGAAATTGGACTTTTCCACCTAAAAATTATGTTAGATTTAACAAAGTTTATGGGGTTTTATCCTAATATTTCTAAAATAGATGCCCCATATTTTGACTTAGAATCGGGCTGTATGAGTTTTAGTAAGCCCAAATTTCATTATATTGAGGGGACTTTAAAAGTACATTGGATTAATGTTTTAGGCATGAAATTTGAAGAAATAAGTAAAGTTAAAATATTAAGAGAAGAAAAAACTGCGCTATTGGAAAATGCAATAATTTATTTCAAACTACATTTACAACAATTCAAACCACCAAAATCTACAGAAATATTGAATGAGCTATTTAAAATTTCATAGTGTAATAGTCTTGCTAATTGCTCCAATCATGCTCTTAGGTCAGAAAATCCTAATTTTAGATGGTGTGTCTGGATTTCCAATTGAGGGTGCAGCATTATTTAATACTAGCAAGACAAAGGCAATTTTAAGCGATATTGACGGTAAAGTACCATTGAATACTTTTTCTGTAAATGACTCTATAACTGTTCAATTTTTTGGTTTTGAAACTCTAAAAATCAAGCTAAGAAATCAAGAATTTGAAAATGGTGTTACGTTGGTTTTAAATCCTAAAGATCAGACTCTAGACGAGGTAATACTTTCTGTCGCAAGAAATGCAACTTCTCGTAAACAAATTGCTGAAAAAGTTACTATAATTGATGCAAAAACTATCGAACTTCAAAGACCTGTAACTGGGGCAGAATTAGTTGGTTTGAGTCCTGGTGTTCGGATACAAAAATCCCAAGGCGGAGGTGGGAGCCCAGTAATTAGAGGCTTTGAAGGCAATAGAATTTTAATGGTAGTAGATGGTGTTAGAATGAATAATGCCATCTATCGGAGTGGACACTTACAAAATGCAATTACTATTAATCCCAATATTATAGAAAGAGTTGAGGTTGTTTACGGTTCTTCTTCGGTAGGATATGGTTCTGACGCACTAGGTGGGGTAATACATTATTACACAAAAAATCCTCTTGTAAATAGTGAAAAGAAAAGATCCTTTTCGTTTTCAAGTGATTTTTCGTCTGCAAATAACTCATCGATCAATTCGTTTTCTTCAGAAGTGAGTTTTAGAAAATGGGCTAGTTTAACCAGTATAAACTATTCAGGCTTCGGAGATATTAGAATGGGTAAAAATCGAACTCATGGATATGAGGACTGGGGATTAACAACATTTTATTCTAATAATTCTAGTACTCTTTTTAATCCAAATCAAGTAATCAATGAAAATCCCTTGATTCAAAAAAATACAGGATATAATCAACTGGATCTATTTCAAAAGTTTTTACTGCAATTAAACGATAAAAACCAATTTACCCTAAATATTCAGTATTCAAATTCTTCTGACATCCCTCGTTATGATAAGCTTGTTGAATTAAGGAATGAAAAGCTTCGCTTTGCTGAGTGGTATTATGGACCACAAAAACGTTTACTAATAGCTCCTCAATTAAAACTCTTTCCACAAAAGAGGTTTATGAATTCAGGTCGAATTACTTTTGCTTATCAAGCCATTGAAGAATCTAGAAATAATAGATCTTTTGGAAGTCTAATACGTAAAGTTCAAAAAGAGAAGGTTGATGTATGGAGTCTAAATGGGGATTTTGAATTCAACTATACTGAGCAGCACTCCTTTTCTTATGGCTTTGAAACCACCTACAATAGAGTTGCATCTTTTGCTTTTGGAAAGGAATTGATCGTTCAACAGAATCAAATTATTGGTTTATCCCCTGCATCCTCTTTACCTACAAGATATCCGAGTGAGGGAAGTTCTTATAACAGCTTTGCTGGGTTTATCAATTGGATCTGGGACTTCAATCCTAATTTAACACTTAATTTTGGAATGCGATTTACGAATACCTTTCTCGAGGCAAAGTGGAAAGAATATTACAATATTAACGCTCTTTTAGATATCGTGAATCTAGATGCATCAGCACTAACAAATACCTTGGCATTGACCTATCGCCCTTCTAAAAAAACTCAATGGAATACAATCATTTCCAATGGATTCCGAAACCCTAATATCGATGATATAGGAAAAATAAGAGAAAGTCAAGGCCTATTGGTAGTGCCAAATCCTTTCTTGTTCCCAGAATATGCCTACAACTTGGAATTTGGAGTTACTAGGTATTTTGATCAGCCCAAAAACTATTTTTCTATTCGTTCTTTTACAACATTAATTTCAAGTCATATCGGAAGAGATAATTACTCCATTTTCTCGGACACCTCAACAATAGATAACAGCTCGATAATTTATAATGATGAGGAAGTAATAACAATTGCCAACAGAAATCTAGGTAATCGATATCTTTACGGAGGTTCTATTGATGGTAATTTTTCGTTAAGCAAATCCCTTTCTATAAATGGTAATTTATCCATTATTGAAGCCGCTAAAAGCTCAAAATATGGGCCTTTACCGTCAATTTCTCCTGTCTTTGGACGTGTACTTATACAATATCAAAAAGGCAAGTTGTTTAGCCATTTGAGTTTTCAGTTTAGTGGAAAAAAGAATATAGAGGATTATAGCAATGGAGGAGAAGATGGTTTAGAAGAGACCCCTGTAATTTCTTATAACCCTATGCTATTTTCTGGAACCCCTGCTTGGAACGAGTTTTCATGGTTGGCTCAATACCGTTTCAAAGAGGATACTGTTTTTAGAGTTGCTTTAGAAAATATTTTTGATGTCCACTACAAACCATTTGCTTCAGGAATTTCAGCACCTGGAAGAAATCTTAAATTAGGTATTAACTATACCTTTTAAACAGATACTTACTCCATTCAACAAACATTTTTCATTGCGCTATTTCCTTGAAATTAGTTACTTTCGCAAATTAGATTGAATTAAAAAGCATACACCACTTTATTTGAACCAAAACAAATAAGAATTAATTACGAAAAAGGTGAAGTTTAAAGAATATAAACATCTGGACCTACCAACCATTACTGAAGAGATTCTGAAACGGTGGGAGGATGAAGACACATTTTCAAAAAGTGTAAGCAATAGAGAAGGTAAAACCCCTTTTATTTTTTATGAAGGACCCCCATCAGCAAATGGAATGCCAGGAATTCATCATGTTATGGCAAGGACTATCAAAGATATTTTTTGTCGTTATAAAACACAAAAAGGCTATCAAGTAAGCCGAAAGGCCGGTTGGGGTACACATGGCCTTCCTGTAGAACTTGGTGTAGAAAAAGAGCTTGGTATCAATAAAGATGATATTGGAAAAAGTATTAGTGTGGAGGACTATAATAACGCATGTAAAAAAGCTGTGATGCGTTACACTGATGTTTGGAATGGCCTCACCAAAAGAATCGGATATTGGATCGATATGGAAGACCCCTATATGACTTACACTTCGAAATACATGGAATCTGTTTGGTGGCTAATTAAGCAGATATATGAAAAAGGCTTGTTATATAAGGGTTATACAATTCAACCTTATTCTCCTGTGGCAGGAACTGGGTTGAGCTCACATGAACTCAATCAACCTGGAACCTATCAAGACGTTACAGATACGACTGTAACTGCTCAATTCAAAACTATATCATCCAGTTTGCCAGAATATTTAAGAGGCGAAACACCTCTTTATTTCTTAGCATGGACTACAACTCCTTGGACTTTACCCTCCAATACCGCACTTACTCTGGGAAATAAAATTGACTATGCGATAATTAATACATTCAATCAATACACTCATGAACCTATTCGAGTCATTATCGCAAAAGATCTTATTTCTAAACAGTTTGGAAAAATATATTTCGAACAGAAAGCTTCAAAGGAATTTAAAGCTAATGATAAAAAAATTCCATATCGGATAGAGCACATACTAAAGGGTAGTGAGTTACTTGATATTCGTTATGAACAACTATGGGCAGATGCACCTCCTCCATTGACAAATCCAGAAAATGCATTCAGAGTTATAGCAGGAGACTTTGTAACTACAGAAGAAGGTACTGGTATTGTTCATACTGCACCAACCTTTGGTGCAGATGATGCCAAAGTTGCAAAAGAAGCAACGCCTGAAGTTCCACCTCTTTTGGTAAAAGATGAAAATGAAAATCTTGTCCCACTAGTTGATTTAAATGGGCGATTTAGAAAAGAAGTTGGTCGCTTAGGAGGGCAGTTTGTAAAAAACGAATACTATCCTGAAGGAAAATCACCTGATCGCTCAACAGACGTTGATATTGCAATTCAGCTCAAAGAAGAAAACAAGGCCTTTAAGGTTGAAAAATATGTTCACTCCTATCCAAATTGTTGGAGAACCGACAAACCCATTCTATATTATCCATTAGACTCTTGGTTTATTAAAGTATCTGATGTTAAGGATAAGATGGTTTCCCTAAATAAAGAAATAAACTGGAAGCCACAGACTACGGGTGAAGGTCGTTTTGGAAATTGGCTTGCGAATGCAAATGATTGGAACCTCTCTCGATCTCGATTTTGGGGAATTCCTCTTCCTGTTTGGCGAACAAAAGACGGAAAAGAAACTCGTGTCATCGGTTCTATTCAAGAACTTAAAGAGGCAGTTAAAAAATCTGTAGCAAAGGGACTAATGGATAATAATCCTCTGGAAAAATTCATGCAAGATGATTTTTCTAAATCCAATTACGACAAAGTAGACTTGCACAAACACAGCGTAGACAATGTGATACTAGTTAGTAGTGATGGTTCTCCTATGTTCAGAGAAACTGACTTAATTGATGTTTGGTTTGACTCAGGTTCCATGCCTTATGCACAATGGCATTATCCTTTTGAAAATAAAGAATTGATTGACCAAGGAACATGTTTCCCTGCAGATTACATTGCTGAAGGGGTAGATCAAACTCGAGGTTGGTTTTATACATTACATGCGATCTCAACTCTTGTTTTTAAACAAAAAGCTTTTAAAAATGTAGTTTCAAATGGATTAGTACTAGATAAAAATGGACAAAAAATGTCTAAACGCCTTGGAAATACAGTAGACCCATTTAAAACATTAGATAAATACGGCCCTGATGCTACAAGATGGTATATGATTTCTAATACGAGCCCATGGGACAATCTAAAGTTTGATTTAGAGGGAATTTCTGAGGTTAATCGTAAATTTTTTGGAACGCTTTATAATATCTATTCCTTCTTCAGCTTATATGCCAACATTGATGGGTTTTCTCCTGAAAAAGAAATTACTATCACTTACGAAAAGAGACCTGAACTAGATCAATGGATTATTTCAGAATTATATTCACTAATTGATGAAGTGGACAGTGCCTTTACAGATTATGAACCTACTAAAGCAAGTAGAGCCATTTCAGATTTTGTTCAAGAAAAACTAAGTAACTGGTATGTAAGACTTTGTAGAAGACGGTTTTGGAAGGGCGACTATGGAAAGGATAAAATAGCAGCCTACCAGACCTTACATCAGTGTCTTATCTCTATATGCCAGATAGCTGCACCCATTGCGCCTTTTTATATGGATCACTTATATCAAGATCTAACGCTAAAATCTAAATCCATCCACCTAACAGACTTCCCTCTAGTAAAAAAAGAATTGATCCAGCCCGAATTAGAACAACAAATAAATACGGCGCGAACCTTAACATCACTTGCTTTATCGCTACGTAAAAAGGAGCAAATAAAAGTACGTCAGCCTCTGTTAAAAATGATTGTTCCAGTAAAAAACTTAACTGAAAGAAAACGTATTGAAAATATTACTCAACAACTAAAAGTGGAAATCAACATTAAAGAAGTTGAACTTTTAGATGATGCAAACAGCTTATTGGTGAAGGAAATTAAACCTAACTTTAAAACACTAGGGCCACGTTATGGAAAAGATCTTAAGGAGGTAACTCAAGCTATAAAAAAACTAAGTACAGAACAAATTCAACAATTGGAAAAGCATAAAAACCTAAAGCTTGACATCGATGGAAAAACTATTAAACTGGTAGATACCGATGTAGAGGTGTTTTTTAAAGATATTGAAGGATGGCAGGTAGCGCAAAGTGAAGGGCTAACTGTAGCATTGGATATGACATTAACTCCAGAGCTTATAAAAGAAGGTTTGGCAAGAGAACTTGTCAATAGGATTCAAAACCACAGAAAAGACAGTGGTTTAGAGGTTACCGATAAAATAGAAATTTACTTAAAGAAAAATGCTGTGCTAGAAGCTGCAGTTTCAGACAATAAAAGTTATATATTGTCTGAAACTTTAGCATCTGCTTTAACTTTTAAAGCAATTATTGAGAAGGGAATTCCCCTGGAATTTGAGACCATTAAAACAACCATTCAAATTAAAAAACTAAAGTCATGAGTAGTAAAACAAGATATACTGACAAAGAATTAAAAGAATTTAGGGCTCTAATTGAAGAAAAAATAAAAAAAGCGAAAGCGGATCTTGACCTTTTGAGAAGTGCTTATATGAATAATGGAAATAATGGTACAGAAGATACTGCCCCTACATTCAAAGCATTTGAAGAAGGCTCAGAAACAATGTCCAAAGAAGCAAATACCCAATTAGCAATTCGTCAGGAAAAATTCATCAGAGATTTAAAAAATGCCCTTATACGTATCGAAAATAAAACATACGGGGTATGTCGTGTGACAGGAAAGCTAATCAATAAAAAAAGATTGTATCTAGTCCCACACGCAACTCTCAGTATCGAGGCAAAAAATATGCAGAAATAACAGCTCGCAAATTCTGAAAACAAAAAATACATATTTTACTATTGGTTTGGGAATAATGGTTGTAACTATTGTCTTGCTTATAGATCAGGCAACTAAGTTTTACATCAAATTAAATTATCCTCTTTCATCTTATGGTATTCCTGCCATATTAGATTGGGGGTTTTTCAAACTACTTTTTGTAGAAAACAGCGGAATGGCTATGGGTACTAAACTAAATGATTTTATTCCTTTTATTTCAGAAAAAAAAGCAAAACTTATCCTTACTTTATTTCGATTAATTGCTATATCAGGACTTGGTTACTGGTTATGGGACTCAATTCGAAAGCAAACCCATATTCTTCTCAAATGGGCTTTGGCATTAATCTTTGCTGGAGCATTAGGGAATATTATTGACTCTGTCTTTTATGGGATTATTTTTTCAGATAGCTACAATACTATTGCTACCCTTTTCCCAGAGGAAGGTTATGCGCCTCTTTTCTATGGTCACGTGGTAGACATGCTACAGTTTCCACTTGTAGAATGGGATTGGCCAGAATGGATTCCATGGATAGGTGGTAAACACTTCCTGTTTTTTCAATACATCTTCAATATTGCTGATACTGCAATAAGCACAGGGGTTGGGATTTTAATCTTTTTTAATAAAAAAATATTCCCAAAAACCGTGAGTTAAAATGTGGTTATGTAGTCTGGGAAAACACAATAGTCTAGTAAAATATCCCCCTCAAAAACATCTTCAATAGTTTGAATTGGTTCAAAAAAAGAAAGTCCAATTTTCAAAACATCAGGTTTACATTGCTTTAAAAACTGATCATAAAAACCTTTGCCATAGCCCACACGATGTCCTTTTAAGTCACAAACTAAAAGCGGGACAAAAACAACATCAAGTTTTTTGGGGTCAAAAAATATTCCCTCTTTGGGTTCAGGAATTTGCCATTGATTGTTTTCAATTTGAGTGCTATCAGTGAGTAAAATATGATCTAAATCCGATTTCCCTTTTAGTTTAGGAAGTACTATTTCTTTATCACGCCCTTGTAATATAGTTAGTAAAATAGTTGAATCTATTTCTGCTTTAGATTTAATAGGTAAAAACAAGTGAAAATATTGAAATGTCCAAATAGGTAGGTGCAAGCATTGATTTGCAATCGCAAAACTTAATTCCTCGTGAGCTTCATCTGAGAGAACCTTTCGTTTTGTTAAGTAAAGTTTTCTAAGTTCTGACTTGGTATACTTTATTTTCATTAAATCCTTCTGACAAATATTCCAATACCAAAGAAAATCAATATTTTCGTTTTGTGAAATCAGAACAGGTTGAAATTCAAATAAAAAGTTTACCCGAAGTAGCTGGGGTCTATCAATATTATGATAAAAAGGGGAAAATTATCTACATAGGAAAGGCTAAAAACTTAAAAAAACGAGTCAATTCTTATTTCACCAAAAATCATGATAATAGAAGAACTGCTTTATTAGTAAAAAATATTTTTCGAATAGAGCATATAGTTGTTCCCTCTGAGATGGATGCGCTCCTTCTTGAAAATAATCTGATCAAAAAATATAAGCCTCGTTACAATATTCTTCTCAAGGACGATAAAACTTATCCGTGGATTTGCATCAAAAAAGAGCCATTCCCACGATTGTTTTTTACCCGAAGAGTAATTAAAGATGGCTCAGAATATTTTGGCCCTTTTACCAGCATGAAAACCGTTCGTTCGCTAATGGATTTAATCCGTAATTTATATCCTTTAAGATCCTGTAAATACGATTTGAGTAAAGAAAAAATTGAAGCCAAAAAATACAAGGTTTGCCTTGAATTTCATATTGGTAATTGTTTAGGCCCTTGTATAGGTAAAGTTGATCCGATTAAGTACGACTCAAATATTGCAGCCATACGAAATATCATCAAAGGAAATTTTAAGTCTGCCCTTCAAGAGCTAAAAAAGGAAATGAGCTTACATTCTGATTCTATGGAATTTGAAAAAGCACAATGGATTAAAGAAAAGATTGGGAATTTAGAAAACTATCAAGCTAAGTCTACTGTTGTCAATCCTAAAATCAATAATGTTGACGTGTTCTCTGTGATCTCAGATGAAAGTTATGGGTATGTGAATTATATACAAGTTTCATTTGGTTCAATTGTTCGATCTCACACACTTGAAATCAAAAAAAAGTTAGATGAGTCCGATGCAAGACTTTTACAGTTGGGTGTTGTTGAAATCAGACAACTATTTTCCAGTACCTCTCCAACAATATTTTTATCAGAAAAAGTTTCTTTAGGTAATTCATTAAACTTACAAATACCTCAACAAGGAGATAAACGAAAACTTGTTGAGATGTCCCTTCGAAATGCAAAATATTTTAGAATGGAGCGTTTTAAACAAATTAAAATTGTTGACCCTGATAGGCACGTAAAACGGATTATGGAGCAAATGAAAAAAGATTTGAAACTCTCAAATGCACCCTACCATATCGAATGTTTTGATAACTCAAATATTCAGGGGTCAAATCCCGTTGCGGCTTGCGTGGTTTTCAAAGATGGAAAACCTTCCAAAAAGGAATACCGACACTATAATATCAAAACGGTAACAGGCCCAGATGATTTTGCCTCAATGGAAGAAGTAGTCTTTCGAAGGTATAAGAGATTGCTAGAAGAAGAAGCTCCTTTACCTCAACTTATTGTCATTGACGGAGGAAAAGGGCAACTATCTTCAGCTGTAAAGAGTTTAGACTTGCTTGATTTAAGAGGAAGAATAGCAATTTTAGGAATTGCTAAAAGGCTTGAAGAAATTTATTTCCCTGGAGATTCAATTCCCTTGTATTTAGATAAAAAATCAGAAACTTTAAAAATTATTCAAAGGGCACGTGATGAAGCCCATCGCTTTGGAATCACATTCCATCGAAATAAACGAAGTAAAGCCGGAATCACTTCCGAGCTAGACAGAATTCCTGGAGTTGGTTCAGCTACTCGAAATCAACTGCTCTCTCATTTCAAATCTCTAAAACGAATTAAACAATGTACTCAAAATGAAATGGTTGCACTATTAGGCCCTAAAAAAGGGGAGATTGTATACAAGGCACTTCGCTCTTAATCTCCAAAATAAAATTTTCTAATTCTTTTAACTTAAAAGGATATTTAACAATTATTAAAAGTGATTAGCAAACACCATCATTTTGGATTTTCTTACCTTTGAAAAATGATGAAAGGTTTGATTTTTGGGCTTCTTTTTTTTTTATCCACAGGAATTTTTCAAATCTTCTCACAAGATTCTTTAACTCCTTTAGAATCCTTTCAAGAAGGAGAATGGTTTCAACTAAGGCTTCATTATGGTATCTTCAACGCCAGTTATGCTAGCTTTACTTTAAAACGTGATACTCTAGAAGCAAAACCTGTTTTTCATGCAAAAGGTTTCGGTGAAACTACCGGATTAGCACGTTGGTTCTTTAAAGTGGAAGACTACTACGAGAGCTTTTTTGATGAAAAAAGTGGGGCCCCTTATAAATTCATTAGAAATATTAATGAAGGAGGTTACACTAAAAATATAGAGATTGATTTTGATCACTTTAGCAAGACAGCTAATGTATTAGATAAAAAAAAGAAAGAAACTAATAAATACAAAATTGAATCTAATGTTCACGATCTAATTTCTTGTTTCTATTACTTAAGAAATCACTACCCTAAAAAGGGATTAGAAATCAACCAAGCCTTTGATATCAATATGTTTTTTGATAATGAAAATTATGTTTTTAAATTGAAATATCTTGGCAAAGAAATAATAGAAAGTAAGTTCGGGGAAGTCAGTTGTTTGAAATTCCGTCCTGTGGTTCAATCTGGAAGGGTTTTTAAAGAACAAGAAAGTGTTACCCTTTGGGTTTCTGATGATAAAAATAGATTACCCATTCGATTGCAGGCAGATATTTTAATTGGGTCCATTAAGGCGGATCTAGAAAACTTTAAAAACCTAAAGTACCCTTTTGAAATAGTTATAGATTAAAATATTATTATATAATCAAAAATGAATCACTGCAAATCTCTTTTAAAAACATTCAAACTCTTTGTATTTTATAGAGGCGTACTTATTTTTTTAGCTTTAGGATGTCAAGATGATACGAAAAAAGAAGTCATAGTTCAAAAGGATGTGATTGAAATTCAAACTCCTGATCTTTATTATGGAATTGATCGGAATAAATTTGTTGTTAAGGATTTCAAAATAAAAAGAGGAGATTCCTTTGGGAAGATTTTAGAAGAAAACGGCATCGATTATCCTGAGGTTTATGAAATTCTTCAGGCTATTAAAGGAAGTGTTGATGTACGTAAATTAACACTTGGCAAACCATACACATTGTTTTTTAGTAAAGATTCTATTCCCTCACCTGAGTATTTTATTTATCACCCTGAAGTTTCGAGTTATAAAAGGATTCGTTTACGCGATAGCATATTCGGTGAAGAAGTTGTAAAACCTTCGCGTGTTATCGAATTAGAAGCTTCTGGAGTCATAGAAAGTTCGTTGTATGAAACCATGCAAAATATTGGAATTAATGAGTCTCTAACGTATTATTTATCAGATATTTACGCATGGAACATTGATTTTTTCCGATTACAAAAAGGGGATGGATTTAAAATTATTTATACTGAAAAGTTTGTAGATGACAGTATTTCTATTGGCGTTGAGCATATCAAAGCAGCTTATTTTGAGCACAAGGGCAAACCATTATATGCTTTTAAATACATAAGTGATCCAGAAAAAGGAATTGTAGATTATTTTGATGATCAAGCGAACAGTCTAAGACGTGCTTTTCTTCAAGGGCCTTTAAAATTCAATCGGGTATCGTCTCGATACAACTTAAGAAGAAGAATTGCTTATTATGGCAATAGAATTCGTCCTCATAAAGGGACAGATTTTGCAGCTTCTGTAGGAACGCCTATTCTTGCAACTGCTAATGGAAAAGTAGTCAAAGCGAGTTATACAAGAGGAAATGGAAACTATGTAACCATAAAACATAATGGAGTTTATTCCACCCAATACCTCCACATGAAAAAAAGAAACGTAAAAGTAGGTGAATCTGTGGAGCAAGGAGATGTCATCGGTTGGGTAGGAATGACAGGAAATACTTCAGGACCTCATGTATGTTATCGATTTTGGAAAAATGGTCGCCAAGTAGACCCATTCAAACAAAAACTCCCAGAGGCCAAACCTATTTCTCCTGAATTAAAATCTAAATTT
>JAQWNN010000017.1 GCA_029268555.1 Flavobacteriaceae bacterium | reverse complement strand
TTTACCCTCAAAAGATTGTTGATCAAAATCAATTGGGCGTATTTTATACACTACCTGGTCGAAATCGTGAGTGGGGACTACCACATAATTATATGCACGCATATCCCCTAACAAACGAATCATACTCCGCTCATTAAATTTTACATATTCTTTTGCGATTTGCGCTTTTTCTGAATCGGTGCATTGAGGTAAAAAATCCTTAATAAATTGATCCCCAGGAATACCTGCAATGTGCTCTTCAATCAAAGTACTATTATTGACTAAATAGTTTAAATTATAAGGGGACAACATATGTTCAAACTCTAAGCCAAATATTCGGGAAGCATCTGTCCTTTTAATATAATAATAAGTGAAGTTGTCGTTGAGAACATTTCGAATTTTGATCCGAAACGGTTTGGAATTTCCAAACGTACAATAATCAATAGCATCTATATTCAAATACTGTATTCCTGATTCATTTCCATCAGAATGCAACAGGGTATAAATTTTCTTAAGACTATAATCAATTTCACGCCGTTCACTATCGGTATAATAAACTCGAACCCAAAGTGTATCATTGTCATTTATGTCATAAACAGCAACAGATCCAGAAAATCGAAGTAAATCTTCATAAAAAATTGGAGTGTTAATCCATCGATCATAGGATTTTAAAAATCCTGCCAAAACTTTTGAGATTGGGTAAAATGGTTTTTTTTTGGAGATTAACTTTTCAGCCATACCACTGTTTCTTCCAAATGTACTATCTTTTCTTAAACAAAATACGCCCTAATTGATTATATAATTATAGATTATTGTGCGAATAAAACCCTACTTCAATCCAACTAACTTAACAAATCTTAGGACCACTCAAAGCTGTTGACCATTGTAACCCAATTCTCCAATGGATATTTCGTAGTTTTGTTTTTTTATAAAAACATGCTATTTAAACTCGTCTCTGAATTCAAACCCACTGGTGATCAACCTCAGGCGATTAAGGAGATTGTATCCCAGTTTGAAAATGAAGATCATTTCGTTACCCTTCAGGGAGTTACCGGTTCAGGTAAAACATTTACCATGGCTAATGCAGTAGAAAAACTACAACGTCCAACTTTAGTTTTGGCCCACAACAAAACCTTAGCAGCCCAATTATATTCAGAATTCAAACAGTTTTTCCCTAAAAATGCAATAGAGTATTTTGTTTCTTACTATGACTATTACCAGCCTGAGGCCTACATCCCAAGTTCGGGAACCTATATTGAGAAAGACTTATCTATTAACGAAGAAATAGAAAAATTACGACTAAGCACAACTTCTGCATTACTCTCTGGAAGAAGAGATGTATTGGTTGTCGCATCTGTATCTTGCTTGTACGGGATAGGCAATCCTGCCGAATTTGAAAAAAATGTTATCAATTTAGAACAAGATCAACAAATTTCTCGAACTAAGTTAATGCACCAATTGGTTCAAAGTTTGTATTCCCGAACTACTGCTGATTTTGGGAGAGGTAATTTTAGGGTTTTAGGCGATATTATTGATATTTTTCCAGGTTATGCAGACATTGCATTTAAAGTTCATTTTTTTGGTGATGAAATTGAGAAAATTGAATCTTTTGATCCAATTGATAATACTTACTTAGAAAAATTTGATCAAGTAAATATTTATCCAGCCAATATATTTGTAACCTCACCTGATATTCTACAAAATGCAATTATCCAAATTCAAGATGATTTGGTAAAACAAATCGATTATTTTAGAGAGATAGGCAAACCCCTTGAAGCAAAACGTTTGCAAGAACGTACCGAATTTGATTTGGAAATGATACGCGAACTTGGGTATTGTTCTGGAATAGAGAATTATTCACGCTATCTAGATGGACGTCTACCTGGCACTCGTCCTTTTTGCTTATTGGATTATTTCCCCAAAGATTTTTTAATGATCGTGGATGAAAGTCACGTAACTATTTCCCAGGTCCATGCAATGTATGGAGGAGATCGTAGTCGAAAAGAAAACTTAGTTGAATATGGTTTTCGATTGCCTGCAGCTATGGACAACCGTCCCTTAAAATTTGAAGAGTTTGAAGCACTTCAAAATCAAGTATTATACGTCAGTGCCACACCAGCAGATTACGAATTGGGAAAAACTGAAGGGGTTTATGTAGAACAGATCATTCGTCCTACAGGATTATTAGATCCTATAATCGAGGTGCGTCCAAGTTTAAATCAGATTGATGATTTAATGGAAGAAATCCAAAAACGTACAGAAAAAGACGAAAGGACACTGGTTACTACATTGACCAAACGAATGGCAGAAGAATTAACTCAATATTTAAGTCGTGCTCAAATTCGCTGCCGCTATATCCACAGTGATGTAGATACACTTGAACGGGTTGAAATCATGCAAGAACTACGAAAAGGAATTTTTGATGTATTAATTGGTGTAAATTTATTACGGGAGGGATTAGATCTGCCAGAAGTTTCTTTAGTTGCTATTTTAGATGCAGACAAAGAAGGGTTTTTAAGATCGAATCGTTCTCTTACTCAAACTGTAGGACGTGCAGCAAGAAATATAAACGGTAAAGCCATCATGTATGCTGACAATATTACCAAAAGTATCCAAAAAACCATGGACGAGACAAATTACAGGAGGGATAAACAAATTGAATATAATAAAAAATATAACATAACTCCTACAGCACTCAATAAATCTTTAGACAGCGCACTAGCAAAAAATTCTGTAGCCACACACGCACAAGAACAAGAGGCTCGAAAAATAGCTGAGGAAAAAAATCGTTATCTCACCAAGCCACAAATCGAAAAGAAAATAAGAGAACTTCGAAAATCTATGGAGAAAGCTGCAAAATCCCTAGATTTTATAGAAGCGGCTAATTATCGTGATGAAATTAAAAATTTACAGGAACAATTGTAAAATTGTAAATTTTAAAATAATAAACCAATCTTAAAAAAGTTAAAAGGCTATCTAAAAATACTTTTAATTAATGATGATAAAAATCAATAAACTCTACATATGCTTATTATTACTTAGTGGGTCACTTAACTATGCCCAAGAACTAAGCGCAACGATATTAGATAGCTTGAACAAAAAACCCATCCCTTTTGCAAGTATTTATTTAAAATCAGGAAGTGGAGTAGTTTCCAATAAAGAAGGACAATTTAGATTACACTTTGACAAAGAATCAACAGAGGATTCACTTTTTATATCATGTATGGGGTATGAAACACTTGGGATCCAGATTGAAAAAAATCAAGACAGTATTTTTTACTTAAACCCTAAGGCTATTGATTTAAAATCAGTGATTATAAGTAATAAAGAAGTTGATGTCAATCAGCTTCTAAAACTCATTAAAAAAGATATTTCTGAGAAATACGAATTGGGTTATACCCGCAAAAAAATATTTTTTAGAGAAACAGGTACTGCTGAATTCAAAGCGTTAAACATAGAAATTAAAAAATCATCAATAAAAGAGTTTAATCAATCTTTTTGGGACAGTACCTTACAAAAATTACCAAAAAAAAATGAATGGTATCGAGAATTTGCTGGTACAATTTATGGTGATTTTGGAAACGAAACTCAAAAATTCGATCTTGACAAAGCGCTCGACTTAGAGGATAAGAATAATACAGCCATTTTTGAAAATATTGAACAAATTTTTGATACCATACTCAAAGAAAATATAAAAACAAGCTCATACTTTAAGGTTCGGTCTGGCATTATTGGTGGTAAAGTGGAGGCCGAAAATTTTTCAACATCAGAAAGAGATAAAGATACCCTTAGTATAGAAGAGAAAAATAAAATTAAAAAAAAAGATATTCTCTCAACGAGAAAAAAAGCAGCTACAAATCTTATAAAAGGTATTTTTAAAGAAGAACAACTCAACTTTTCAGTAATCAAAAAGTCTTCAAAATACAATTATAAATTAATCGATTTCAGTTATTTTGGTGATACTCCAGTTTATGTACTTGAATTTAAACCCGATAGTAATGCTGATTTTGCAGGTAAGATTTATGTGGATGCAGACCGAATGGCACTAATCCGCCTGGAATACAAAAACATTCAAAATATACGTGACTTTAGTATGTTTGGTATTTCGTTTGTTCTTGATCTTCAGGAATTGATTATCCAATTTAAAAAAATATCTAATGGCAAATACAGTCCAGAGTATTTCGAATTTACTACTGGCTATGATGGTGGTTTTGAACGTCCCTTAGTGATTACTGAAAAAAATAAAGTAGTTAAAGGACGAAACAAACAAAACCAAATTAAAATGGATCTGAATGTTAAAAATAGACAGTATGAAAAATTACAATTAGTTGTATTCGAAACGGTTTCTATAAGTAAGGAGGATTTTGAAGCCTATAAAGAAATTCCATCAGTAATCCCTGTAAACCTATCTGAATATGATCCTAAATTTTGGGAAGGTTATTCAATTATTGAACCTAATCAAGCGATTAAAGCTTTTAAGATAATTGAATAAGAATATTTTTAATTTCATTATTTTAGAGAAATTTGATTTAAATGAAAAAAATTGTTTTTAGCTGCTTTGTGTTTTTTATTCTGATTCAATGTCAGACTCCTAAAAGAGAAATGACGCCTATTGTATTTACCATTAATCATTTTGATTTAGCCAATAACAAAATGGAAGTTACTTTTTCCATCACTAACCCCACTCAAAATATTTGGAAAGGTGAACAATGGTCTTTACATTGGAATCAATTTAGCGGTTCTATTCAACCCGAGAGCTTGCCCAAGGGTATGGAGCTAGAGTCCACTAAAAACAGTCAATATTGGATTTTAAAATTTGGTCCGTCTTATAGTTTAAATCCAGGTGAATCTTTTAAGTTTACTATAATTGAGTCTGGAATTATGAATCGTTTGGTAATGGGGCCAGTAGGCTTTTTTGTTCGGAACGATCAAAATAATGAATTAATCGATTTAAAAAGTACTATTGTCTGGGAGCAAGCAAAAGGAATTGAAGATTTGGATATACCATCTTCAGCTGAGCGATATAAATCCTATGAGGGGATAAATAATTTATCGAAAGAAGAGCTTCATTGGCTATTACCTGTACCCCAAAAAATAATGTATAAAGAAATTAATAGACCCCTACCAAAATCACTCGATATTAATTTTGGGGCATTTAAGATTGATAGTTCATTTTTTACCAAACGATTGCAAAAAGGAACTCAAATTAAAATCTCACCAAATGAGTTTGGTGAAGCAGATATCCAAGTAAAACAGAATAATCAGGTTCCAAATGAGGGATATTTATTAAAAATTTCTCTTGATCAAATTCAAATAGAAGCCTCAACTGATAGTGGTGTTTTCTATGCCTTGGAATCCTTACATCAGATAATCATGACTGCGGAGAAAGAAGCAAAAGGACTTCCTTTGCTTGAAATTGAGGATTCACCTCGTTTTAGACACCGTGGATTTATGACTGATATTGCTAGAAACTTTTTCCCTAAAAAGAAAATTATCCAGATTTTAGATTATATGGCATTTTATAAGCTCAATCTATTAGATCTTAAGCTGAGTGATGATGAAGGCTGGAGAATTGAAATTCCAGATCTGCCTGAACTTACAGAAATTGCAAGTAAAAGAGGCTATACCCAAGATGAATCAGACCGCCTATTCCCAATGTATGGTTCAGGTTCAGGTATTAATCAATCCAGAGGAAGTGGGTTTCTTTCACGTGACGATTTTATTGAAATACTAAAAGAAGCTAAAAAGCGACATATTAAGATAGTACCCCAAATTAGTTTTCCTTCACATGCAAGATCGGCAGTTGTTGCTATGAAAAATCGTTATAATAATTTTATAGATCTAGGAAACAAAAAAGCTGCAAATAAATACCGTCTTCATGACCCAGAAGATATCAGTGAATACACTTCGGCTCAACTTTTTAAAGACAATACAATTTGTATTTGTGACCAAAGTGCTTACCGTTTTTTTGAGAAAGTTTTTAATGAGATTAAACGGATGTATATTGAAGCTCAATTACCAATGAATACTTTTAACATTGGTGCAGATGAATTACCCTATGGAGTATGGAGAAAATCACCACTTTGTTCAGCATTCATCGAAAATGAATCTAAAGTGAACTCCTACCAGGATTTATATAACCTTAGCGTAAAATATCTTAACAAAATTATTAATGATGGTGGTGCTCAAATGGTAGGTTGGGAAGATGTGCTTTTAGTTCATAGCGAAAAAAGTCAATCTGAAATTAAGATAAATAAAAATCTTAGTGATATTAATTTTATTCCCTATGTATGGAACAATACCTGGGGGGGAGGGAGAGAGGATATGATCTACCGACTCAATAATATAGGATATAAAGCCGTTATGAGTAATTCTTCTGCATTCTATTTTGATATGGCTGACGATAAGGATATGGAAAATAGTGGATTAAACTGGTCTGGCTATGTTAATTATAAAGACAGCTGGGGAACTGAGCCCTTAAACGTTTTTGCTAATAAGGTAAATTTACGTTTGAGAGGTATTGATGAAATTGAAGTTTCTAAAAAAGAAAAACTACAACCAGAAGTGATAAATAATTTTCTTGGGATTCAATCACAACTCTGGACAGAAACAGCTACAAATGCATATGAATTTGATCGCATGTTGATGCCAAACATGATTATTTTTTCGCAAAGAGCTTGGAGTGCAAAAGAAACTTGGTTAGAAGCACCCAATGCTGATGCGCAGGAACCCTTATTGAACAGCTCATGGAACATATTTGTAAACTCATTAGGACAGCGTCATCTTCCTTTGCTAACAGAGCTTTATGGAGGTATTGCCTATGACTTGCCTAAGCCAGGTGCTATAATAGATCAAGGAAAACTTAAAGCAAGACAACAATTTCCTGGATTAAGTATTCATTATAATGTAGATGGTAAAGAACCTAGTATTAAGGATCCCAAATATGTAAAACCTATTAAGGTTTCTGAATCTAGTAAGGTTATGCTTAGAGTTTTTGATGCCAAAGGAAGAGGTGGAAATAGTATTCTAATAAAAACCAATGGAGAATAGACGTCTACTTTCTTTAGATATTCTTCGTGGATTGACAATCATTTTAATGATAATTGTAAATGATCCTGGTTCTTGGAGTCATGTCTACGCTCCCCTTTTACATGCGGAATGGAATGGTATTACGCCCACAGATTATATCTTTCCATGCTTTTTATTTATTGTTGGGGTCTCCATTGTACTTTCGATGAAAAAACAACAAGATCAAGGAAAAAGTCGTACTGAATTAATTAAAAAAGTACTTTGGCGTTCATTAAAAATCTATGCTGTAGGTATTTTCCTCTGGCTATGGCCAAACTTTGATTTTAATGAAATTCGATGGGTAGGTGTGTTACCTCGCATCGCTTTTGTTTATATGGCTTGTGCTATATTATTTTTATATGGAAGTAGAAAAATACAATGGTATTTTGGGATTTCAGCACTCTTAGGATATTGGGTGGTAATGGCCTATTTTCCTATACCAGGAATTGGGTTTCCTGATTTAAGTATGCCTGAAAAAAACTGGGCACATTTTATTGATAATTTACTTTTACCAGGAAGACTGTGGCAAGAAACTTGGGATCCTGAAGGAATATTGAGCACAATCCCTGCAATTGTAAGTGGCTTAATTGGTATGTGGGCGGGGTATCTTCTCCTTCAAAAAGATGAACTTAAGAATCGAATCAATCTATTGTTTTTTTACGGATTTATACTTCTATTTCTAGGCGATCTTATTCAGTGGTTTTTTCCGATTAACAAAAACTTATGGAGTAGTTCATTTACAATTTTTACGGGAGGGATTGGGATGTTATCTTTGGCAGCTTTCACCTACTTTTTTGATATAAAGCAAAGTCGTTATCAATTTAAATTTGCTCATGCATTTGGTGTAAATTCTATAACTGCATATTCCCTTTCGAGTATATTAACAGTTGTTTTTTACAGTTCAAAATGGTTGGGGTTATCACTTAATGATGAGTTCATGTTACTTTGTGATCGGCTTGGTTTACCTCTAAAGCTCGGATCTTTGATTTACGCATTGTTATATGTAATAATTCTTTGGATACCGATTCAAGTTCTTTTTAAAAAGAAGATATACATAAAACTTTAAAAAAATCGGCCCCTTTATTGGGACCGATTTAAACAAAAACAAATAATTGATTAACGGATCTTTATCAACTTTTTAGGCTGTGGCTGTGCTTCTTTATGTTTAGGTAAAAGTAATTGAAGTACACCTCCTTTATAATTTGCATCAATCTTTGTATAGTCAACACTGTCAGGAAGCGTAAAACTTCGTCTGAAGCTATTATAGCTAAATTCACGACGTGTAAATTTTTCTTTCTCATTCAACTTTTTATCTTCTCGTGAAGAAGAGATTGATAAAATTCCGTCCTCTACTTCGACCTCAAAATCAGCTTTTTCCTTTCCAGGTGCAGCTAACTCAATCTCGAATTGAGAATCCAATTCCTTAATATTTACAGCTGGCGTACTAGACGAAAAATCTGAAACCTTTAAATTCCAATCATTATTTATAAAATCATCTAACAATGTTGGAAAGAAAGGCGTTTGTTTACTAATTAAATTCATAATTTAAAATTTTAAGTTTAACAATATTTATTATCTATTCTTAAAACAAAAAAGATACCAAATGAATTTTTTGCCATTATGGCAGTATATTTTTTAAAATTACTGACTTTTTGTCAATCAAGTGATTGCTTCTTGAACCTTATCAGCAGCTTCCTGAAAAGCAGTTGCTGATAGCACGTTAAGCCCAGAGCTATCTATAAGTTCTTTTGCTATATCTGCGTTAGTTCCTTGTAATCGAACGATGATAGGGACTTGAATTGTATCTCCTAGGTTTAGGTAGGCATCTACAATCCCTTGAGCAACACGATCGCATCTCACAATCCCTCCGAAAATATTGATTAGAATTGCTTTTACGTTTGGATCTTTTAAAATCAATCGGAAAGCCATTTCTACACGAGCTGCATCTGCAGTACCACCAACATCCAGAAAATTAGCCGGATCTCCGCCTGCTTGCTTAATCAAATCCATGGTAGCCATGGCTAAACCAGCACCATTGACCATACAGCCTACGTTCCCTTCTAGGTCGACATAATTAAGGCCAACCTCTCTTGCCTCCACCTCTACTGGATTTTCTTCACTTAAATCACGTAAGGCCGCTAACTCTTTTTGTCGAAACAAGCCATTATCGTCTAGAGTTACTTTAGCGTCTACTGCGATGATTTTATCGTCAGATGTCTTCAATACTGGATTAATTTCAAAAAGGGAGGCATCCGATCCAATGTAGGCTTTGTACAACGAACTAACAAATTTGATCATGTCTTTAAAAGCAGTCCCCGAAAGTCCTAAATTAAAAGCAATCTTGCGTGCCTGGAAAGGAAGTAATCCCAAAGCAGGATCTATCTCTTCGGTAAAAATAAGGTGTGGCGTGTCTTCAGCTACGGCTTCAATATCCATTCCCCCTTCGGTGGAATACATGATCATGTTTTTACCTGTGGTACGGTTAAGTAAAACCGACATGTAATATTCACTAGGCTCTGATGTACCTGGGTAATATACATCTTCAGCAACTAATACTTGATTAACCTTTTTCCCCATTGGAGGAGTTTGTGGGGTAACCAACATCATTCCAATTATCTGTTCTGCTATCACTTCTAATTCCTCCAAGTTTTTGGCGAGTTTTACCCCACCACCCTTACCGCGTCCACCTGCGTGGATTTGAGCCTTTATAACATGCCATTGAGTTCCGGTATTCTCCGTAAGTTGCTTTGCTGCATCAACAGCTTCAACTGCTGTCTTTGCAACAATACCTCTTTGGATTGCTACCCCAAAACTAGCAAGCATATCCTTTCCTTGATATTCGTGTAAATTCATATAGTTTTATAAAATCCATACAAAAATAGCCAATCATAAACTTATATAAGATCTTGGGGCTTAAAACTTTTTGTTATAAATAAAACAAAACGTTGTAATTTATTGTTGTTTCATGAGTTTCTTTGTTCACATTAAATTTGATTCCTACTTTTGAAATCAATTTAATTTGATTATGACAAAATTCTGATTTAGTATCTATTGCACAACAAGCTGAAGGACCAATTTATGTATATGATTCATCAAAAATTCAATCGCAATATCACCGACTGAAAAATGCCTTTTCAGGAGTTGCTAAATTAAAAATTAACTACGCTTGTAAAGCACTATCCAATATTTCTATTTTAAAACTTATGCAAAGTATGAACTCTGGGCTCGATACAGTTTCCATTCAGGAAGTGAGATTGGGCTTAGAAGCTGGTTTTACCCCTACTGATATAATTTTTACTCCTAACGGAGTATCTTTAGAAGAAATAGAGGCGGTGGCAAAAATGGGAGTTAAAATCAATATTGACAACCTTTCTATTCTAGAACAATTTGGAACCAAATATCCCAATATTCCAGTTTGTATTAGGATTAATCCTCATGTGATGGCTGGTGGAAATAGTAATATTTCTGTAGGACATATTGATTCAAAATTTGGTATTTCTATTCACCAAATCCCCCACGTATTAAGAATTGTAGAAAACACCAAAATGGATATCAATGGGGTGCATATGCATACTGGAAGTGATATTTTGGATATTGAAGTGTTTTTACACGCTTCTGAAATCTTATTTAATACTGCTTTACAATTTAAAAACCTTTCCTTCATTGACTTTGGAAGTGGTTTTAAAGTTCCCTACCGTGAAAGTGATATCGAAACCAATATAGAAGAGCTAGGAGAAAAACTCAGCAAACGTTTTAGAAAATTTTGTAAAACTTATGGCAAAAATTTAGAACTCGCTTTTGAGCCTGGCAAGTTTCTGGTTAGTGAAGCAGGTTATTTTTTAACCAAAGTAAATGCCGTAAAACAAACAACCTCAACGGTATTTGCTCAGGTGGATTCTGGCTTTAATCATTTGATTCGCCCTATGCTGTACAACTCTTATCATGAAATTGTCAATATTTCAAATCCCAAAGGAAGAGAACGTTTTTATACAGTGGTTGGCTATATCTGCGAAACAGACACTTTTGGGAGTAATCGCAAGATTGCTGAAATCTCAGAAGGAGATATCGTCGCTTTTAAAAATGCTGGAGCTTATTGCTTTACAATGGCAAGTAATTATAATTCTCGTTTCCGTCCAGCTGAAATTCTATGGCATAAAGGAGAAGCTCATTTGATACGTAAACAGGAGACCTTTGAGGATTTAATGCAAAATCAAATTTTAATTGATTTTAAAGAAAAGGTAGAGGCTTAACCTAAAGAATTTAAATTTCTTAATTTGGAATTAAAGTCTGCTATAAACTCCTGAACAATTTCAGCAGCAGGAATTATTTTTTCAATCTGAGCGGCCACCTGACCGATTTCAAGCTCCCCTTCAATCAGATCACCTTCGAACATTCCCTTTTTGGCACGTCCCCTCCCTAAAACCTCCTTTAATTTTTCTGGAGACGCACCCTCTGCATAAAGAGTTTTGATTTGATCGTAGAAAGGGTTTTTCAACATCCTTACAGGAGTCAATTCTTTTAATGTGAGTTCGGTACTCCCTTGTTCTGCTTTTAATACCTCAGCTTTGAAATACTCATGAGAAGATGCTTCCGGAGTGGCAACAAAACGAGAACCGACTTGAACTGCATCAGCACCGAGTGCATGTGCAGCTAGCATAGCACTTCCTGAGCCGATTCCCCCAGCAGCAATTAATGGAATTTCAATGGCTTTTTTAACAAGAGGAACCAAGGTCATAGTTGTTGTCTCCTCTCTTCCATTATGTCCTCCTGCTTCAAATCCTTCAGCAACAACGGCATCAACTCCACACGCTTGAGCTTTTAAAGCAAATTTTACAGAACTCACAACATGCACCACAGTACATCCATGAGACTTTAAATATTCTGTCCACAATTTTGGATTTCCTGCAGCTGTAAAAACAATCAAAACTTTTTCCTCGACAATTATTTCCATTAATTTATCGATATCTGGATAGAGCAAAGGAACGTTAACACCAAAAGGTTTACTCGTTATTTTTTTACATTTTTGAATATGTTCACGAAGTACTTCGGGATACATTGAACCTGCTCCTAAAAGACCTAATCCTCCAGCATTACTTACAGCTGAAGCTAGTCTCCATCCGCTCGCCCATACCATACCTGCTTGAATAATTGGATAACGAATCCCGAACAATTGGGTAATTGAATTGACCATTAAATGAATTGATCTACTTTGATATAGGCGTCAATAACTGCTTGCTCACCTGACTTATCTTTACGACTATTACCATGTTCCATTCCCAAAATTCCATCGAAACCTCGAGAATGAATATATTTAAACACATTGGTATAGTTTATCTCTCCAGTGGTAGGTTCTTTTCTTCCAGGATTATCCCCTATTTGAAAGTATCCTATTTCATCCCAGCATTTTTCGATGTTTGGAATTAGATTTCCTTCCTGAATTTGTTGGTGGTATATATCAAAAAGAATTTTACAGGAGGGCGAATCTACTGCCTTACATACCTCGTATGCCTGGGGACTCTCAGATAAAAATAGGCCTGGATGATCTCTAAAATTAAGTGGTTCCAATACCATGACAATCCCATGAGGCTCCAACAAAGCAGAAGCCTGTTTTAAACTTTCCACAACATGGGCAGTTTGATAGGCCATATTTTGTCTCAAATCTACACGCCCAGGAACTACTGTCATCCACTTGGCGTTGACTCGCTTGGCAACAGGAATTGCTTTTTTTATATAGTCTAAAAACTCTTCTCTAAGGGCTATATCACCACTTGCTAAATTCGGTTTTTGCCAGTATATTTCATGGGCTACAAAAACTCCCATATCCAGGCCGCGGTTAGCCATGGTCTTGGCCATTTTTTCTTGTAAAGTAACTTCACGTTTACGCATGTCGTTGTCCTCAAAAGCAGTAAACCCTTGATCTGCCATAAAATTTAATTGGTCTATTGGAT
>JAQWNN010000016.1 GCA_029268555.1 Flavobacteriaceae bacterium | reverse complement strand
GCAGTTACGAATTTGAGTTTACAGAAGTATTTACTCAAACCGATACAGGAGTAGATTTATTTCACATTCAAAACAATAATATTAAGTATGTCAAAACTCACGAAGAAAGTAGTTAATGGTAAGGTGCAATTCTTATATTTAGGGAAAAGAATAAATGCATCAGAGTATTATAAGTTAAGGTACGAATTAAACAAATAAGGTTACAATTAGGTTACAAAAAACTTGTAATATACTAATTTTGTTGATAAATATTTTACTTGGTAAGGAAGAGGTCACGAGTTCAAATCTCGTCATTGGCTCTCCAGATAATCAATCAGTTGCATCAAGATTATCTCTAAAGAAGACACCTTTAATGATTATTTACTGATTATTAGAGGTTTTTTTGGAACTTTACTTTTTATTCATTTTATTGTAATATCATTCTAAGGCAATCGCATTAACGGCACAGGCTTATCATATATCAATCACCAGGGGGTTATTCTGTTTTGAGTTTAAGTTCATCAAATAGAATGGAAATATCATCAGTAGAGTACCGATAATCGTAGGTCCTAATTTATAACCCCCAAAAATAGAATTGTTACCCATATCAGCGAAAAATCCAATAAAAGAAACACCTATTATTATCCATAAATTTTGTTATTTGACTTTCCCCTATTAAGATAATGAGTTTGTTGTCTGAAAGTATATTTTAAAATGTTTAAATATAAAGAGGTGGAGATTTTAATTAATCCTTTTCATAGCAATTAATTACTTTTTACTCACACCTCTTATTATAAATCAAAAACTGACAAAAACTTTTAATTAATTATAATTTAAAAAGAGTGGGTAATAAGAATTTAGAATCATCTATCATCATCAAATATCATTAATTCTAACCCACTCTATTTAGATTGAAATAATGTAACAAATGTAGTAACAACTTTTGTATAAACAATAGTTATTTATATTTTTATTAAATACTGTTATAATTAATAATTATGAAAGCTTGAAACATTATAAGTAAACTTCTTTAGCAAAATGGTGCAAAAGATTAAGCAGCTATAATTAACCTGATTAAAGAAATATTGAAATTTTATTATTGCTTAGCCGAAAGGCCAAACCAAATTATAGCAAAACCTCCAAGTATCATCATTATTGCAAAACCTTTTAATACAGTAGTTTTTTTCATATTGTAAATTTATAAACATAGATCTAAACTTGTAAATATTAATTAACTTTTTGTTTAGATTTTTTATCTTACATTTCATAAACAATTTTATTAATAAATCATTTTCACTTATGTTTTTATCTTAATTATTGTTTCGTTTTTTTCTTTTTGAATACTAATATGTTTAATTCTACTGTTAAGATATTGGATAGCTTTTAAACTTTTATACTTGTTTTTTTTAGATATTTTAGAACCGTCAATAAAAACTTTTACATTACCCTCTATTTCATAACAAAATTTTCGTTTATCTGTAAACTCTAGTAAATCTAATTTCATATAAAATATTTTTGGTCTAAACCAATATTTTAATACCCTTTTAACAAGAAAATCTCTTTCCTTAAATGAATATTCCTTACCCTCAATTTCAATTATTGGAAGAGATTTTTCAATTACTTCGACTTCATCAAGCTTTATATATTTCGGTTGTGCATTACATTGATAAAAAGATAAATAATAAAATAGCATAATAAAAAATATTCTAAATCCCATTATTTCCCTTTAAATTCTCTTTTATATTTACTTTTTACTAAAAATATTATTTAAAATTATGATTATTTTATTTCTTTTAATTACTGGAAATTAATAATTATTATTGTTTTTAAATATCATGGAAGATTCTTTAATTTATTTAAGTTAGCTTTTCTATATTAGAGACTTATTAATTTTTAACCAGAACCAAATGAAAAAATATTTTTCTTTATTACTATTATTTATATTCTCAAATTTATTAATTGCCCAAAACATTGCTTTTGAACAGGTTGGCATATCTGTAAAGCCTGGAAGTGGAAGTCAAGTTGTTAGTTTAATGGATGAATTTTATGGAAATATTGACAAACCAGAAGGGGTTAATATTTCTCTAAACTATGTAAATTTTAAAGCAGATGATATAGATGTAACTCATTTTATTACTATTACAGGTAGTGTTGATGCTTTGGCTGAATTAAGAGAAATCAGAGGAGGAGATAAGTATGGTTTATATAATTCTAATATGTTACTACACGCTAAGGTAATAAGTTCGATAGCTGGAACAACTCTTTTAAGGATGAACCTAGAAAAAGCAGGAGAGCCTATGGCACAGGTTTGGAGATGGAATGTTGATGACCCTTTAAATTTTGGTAATGAATTTTCAAGCTTGATTAAATCTTTTCCACAAATAGGCTACCTTTCTCTTGGTCAATTTACTCATGGAACTAGCATGAAAGGAGAAAGTCATTATGTTTATATGAGTCACAAAGATTATGCAACAGCATTAGGATGGGGTCCTAAAACACCAGAACAACAAGAAGCATTCTTAAAATTTCAGAAAAACACTTCAAAATATTCGACTTTTTTAGGGAGCCTAACAATGACGAGAGTTAAAAGATGGTAATTTTAATTAGTAATCTTTTATTTTTCAAAAAATAGGTTTAATATATACCCCTTAGTAAGCTCTGAGGGGTTTATGTATTTTACATATGAAAAAAAAATGGTTTAAATTTTTTGTCTTAATAGGATTTGTTCAAATGTTAACCATAAACTATTTGGCGAATATTCTTCCTATTAATGGAATTACTACGGGAGATCTTTCAGATAAATTAAAAAACTTATTTACCCCTCAAGGAGCTACTTTTGCAATTTGGGGGGTGATCTATTTATTGTTATTAATTTTCGTACTAAGAGTTCAATTTAGAGCAATAGATAAAAAAACTGAAGAACTCACTAAACTTTTTATTTTTAATTCACTTCTCAACAGTAGTTGGATTTTTGCTTGGCACTACGAGCAATTGGTCTTTTCACTTATCTTAATGTTAGGGCTTTTAATTAATCTAATTCAAATAAATCTGTTATTAAAAAACACCTCTGATTGGTCAAACAAATTAGCACTTCAGTTACCTTTTACAGTTTATTTTTCTTGGATTTCAATTGCTACTATTGCAAATATAACAGCTGTTTTGGTGGGATATAAATTTAATGGTTTTGGAATATCCGAAGAGCATTGGACACAAATGATTTTAATTGTTGGGATTATATTAGCCTTAAGTCAAGTTATTTATTTTAAACAAATTGCGTATTTATTTGTATTTCTTTGGGCATATTTCGGAATATATGTTAAGCACACAAGCATTGAGGGTTTTGATAACAAATATCCCAATATAATAATTGTATTAATTATTAGTTTGTTTATATTATTTATATCGGCATTGAGTCTTTTATTTTATCATTTTATAAAGAATCTTAACAGAAAAAAAGTAGTTTAATTGATCTCAAATAAATTTTATAGCTTTAAAAAATATACTACTTAAATAAAAAATAAAAAAGTAATTAATTTTACTGCTTTGTTGATTGTTATTAATTATTGGGTTTATGAAAAAAATATTTATTTTATTAGTTTTAATATTACTAGTAATATCATCCTGTGAAAAAGAAGATAAGGCACCTTTAATACTCCCATCTAATCCTCAACAACCTTCTAATGGTTAGAACATCATAATTCTTTTAGATGATAACAATTTAATTTTAAGAAATGAAGAAAAAATGGAATACACCAGGGCAGATTATTTTTCAATTGATACTTATAATTGTTGTACTAATTGCTTATAATCTTTATACTGGGAGACTATAATTCTAGTGGGATTAGCTTTACGAGCTTATTTGATTAATCAAAATATGGTAATTTTTAATTCTGAATGGTATTTCAATCATTTGGTAAAATTTGGCTGAAATTTATAAATTATAAAGGATCATTTTTACTGTCCAATTTTTATATTTGAGAATTATTAATCATAAATCAATTAAAATGAAAAAACTTATTTATTTATTCTTAGCATTTCCATTATTTATGGGTGCACAAGATCTTTATTGGTATGACGTTATGCTTGAAATACCGAGAGAAACTCGTGAATCTGCAGAAACTTTAATTAAAGATTATTATTCAAATATTGATATTCCATCAGATGTGAATCTTTCATTTTCAAGGATTCCTTTAAAAGGAGAAAATGTTGAAGCAACGCATATGCTTAGTATGTTTAGCACATCGGCACAGTCTCTGGCAAATTTTAGAGGTTCTTTAAGTGGAGAAAAGTGGAATATTTACACATCAGGAATGCAGGGATTAGCAAATGTAACTAGTTCAATGGCTGGTAATGTTTTAGTTGGAATGAATTATGATAAAGCAGGGCCACTAGGTCAAGTTTGGATCTTTAAAGTACATGCTAAAGATACAGGCAAATTTGTTGAGGCTTTTGCTAAATTAATGAAGACGTTTAAGCCAACTGGATTAATTGCAAATGGTCAATTTACACATGGTAATAGCGACGGTGAATCCATGTTTGTTTATGGAACCTCTAAAGATTTAACCGAGGCTTTTTCCACAGGACCGACAAATAAAAAAGAGGCTGATGCATTTCAAACCTTTTTTAATGAAATTAGTTTTGCAGAGTTTTCGCAATCCCAAACAAGGGTTTTGATAAAACAATTTTAATTAATAATTCCTCTAAATTGAGGCTATAATTCGTATTGACCCCTTGAATTAATTCTAGGGGTTTTTTTATATTAATAATTAAAACTAAATCAACTATAATTTTATGTTATGAAAAAGATATTCTTTAATTTGAAGATAATTTAACTTGAAAGCTTCAATGAAAAATAAAATAAACTATATTTTCATCTTCTTCTGTGTATTATTCCTAGTTAGTTCATGTGAAACTAAAATGGCAACGCTACAATCTGTAGGTATATCAGAAGATTCATTAGCAATTGCCACTCAAAAATTACATAAACATGTAGATGATGGTTATTTACCAGGAACGTTTGTACGCATAATAAAAGAAGATAAAGTTGTTTTCAATGATTTATATGGTCTTGTAGATATTGCTAAAAATAAACCTGTAGAGGAGCAATCTTTATTTAGAATTTTTTCGATGACTAAGCCAATCACTGCGGTTGCTGTGATGACATTACATGATCAAGGAAAGTTGAAATTAGATGATGAAGTCTCAAAATATATTCCTGAATTTTCTAATACTCAGGTCTATAAAAATTTTGATGGAAAGCACACTTCAGAGCCACAAAAAAAGCAGCTAACAATAAGACATTTATTGACTCACACTTCGGGTATACCTTATGGATGGGAATGGAGCTATGTTGATTCAATCTATAATTTCAAACAGCATATGAGAAAGGATTGGACTATTGAAGAAATGACAAAAGATATAGCCACAATCCCATTAAAATTTCAGCCTGGAACGCAATATAATTATGGCCTTGGAATTGACGTTGCAGGATATATAGTAGAAGTTGTATCTGGTATGAAATTAGATGCATATTTTAAGTCAGCTATCTTTGACCCCCTAGGAATGGATGACACTCGATTTTATGTTCCAAAAGAAAAACAAGATAGATTAGCTGAGCTTTATACGCGGGATGAAAATGACAAACTCATAGTTTTTGAAGATAATGCCATAAAGCGAGGAATAGGTGCTGATGGTCCCCCAAAACTTTTATTAGGTGGTGCAGGATTGGTTTCATCATTATCTGATTACGAGAAATTTTGCCGTATGCTACTAAAAAAGGGTGAATTTAATGGGAAAAGAATTTTATCAGAGAGAGCAGCTGAAATTGTAATGACAAATCAAAATCCTGATGGATATAAGGGTTACCCTGGAATGGGTCATGGTCTTTCAGGGACTGTAAATCTAGAAAGTGGTGAATATAGTTGGGGTGGTGCTGCTAAAACTTCCTTTTGGATTAATCCAACACATGATCTAATTGTCATTTGCTATACTCAGCTATTTTCTAAACCAACTGAATATGCCCAAGAATTTAAAGCCGCTGTCGATAGAGCAATAATTTATATAGATAGTGATTAATTCCACTTTGGAAAATGAAACCTGACATGTTAGCCTCTCCTTTTCCTTATTATAGTATCTGAATTGATTAAATAAAATTTATTTATAAAATAAAAAGGTTTAAAAATTAAATATAGCCAGATAAGTGTATTCTAATTTATATATTATAATAATTTTAAAGTTTATTATTTTTATTTATTCTAATTATAAATTACTAAATATCAATTAGTTATGTTATTTTTTTTATAAATTCGAATAAAATTTAATAGATATGGAAAATTTATCACTAAGTAATAGTTGTCTTAATTGTTTAAATATAAACGAAGACACAAGGAAATGTGGAATTCATGAAATTCAAGTAAGTGAAAAATATACTTGCAACGATTTTAGTGGTGTAGAATAAATTTTATTTTACATTATCTTTTTAACCCTTTAGTTAACCCTAAAGGGTTTTTTTATATTTGAAATTCAAACTACAAAATTTATAAAAATGAAATCCTTATTATTTTTGGTATTACTTACTTTTATTGCGAGTGATTTAAAAAAACTCTAAATTTTTGAGAATATATATCCAATAATATTAAAGGAAAGAATGTAATTTTCCGTGGTAAAGTTCATAAGGAGGTAATTTATATATAAGAATTAAAGCATTATGTAGCAGACCTGGAGATCACACTAAATGTTAAAGTCAATAAATAAATTAGAAAACACTCTTTCATCAATAGCAGGTGGGCTTGTTGTTTTATCATATGATTAAAGATTAAGATGAAACTATTAAATACAATTAAATCTCGACGATCGATTATGCCAAGTCAGTATAATAATTTATCAATTGATGATGAGCATATTAAGTTAATTCTAGAGGCTGCTAATTGGGCGCCCACACATAAAAAAACAGAACCATGGAGGTTTAGGGTTCTGAATGGACAAACTAAAAATGATCTCGGTGATTTCTTAGCAAGAAAATATAAAGAAAATACTCCATTTTTTTCAAAATTTAAACATAAAAAAATTATCGAAAAAGCAAAAAAATCTTCAGTAATTATTCTAATCTGTATGCAGAGGGATCCACTAGAGTCGATCCCTGAATGGGAGGAGATCGCTGCCGTGTCTATGTCGGTTCAGAATATGTGGTTGATGGCAACAGAGTTAAATATTGGTTCTTATTGGAGTTCTCCTAAATTAATCAATTCTATGGGTGAATTTATTCCTTTGAATGAGGGCGAGCGATGTCTTGGTATTTTCTACATGGGGAAACACGATGAAATTGTTAATCAAAGAAAACCAGCGCCAATTGAGGATAAAGTAATATGGTTTGAATAGATTCCTCAGTAAGTCTTACATAAATAAAAATTCAAAATATTACCCTAATAAACTCGAGATTTATTTAAACTATTTAAAAGTATTCATTGGTCTTACTTTTTAGCTTATTTAGTTCGCTTACATATCCTGACAATTCTTCTTTTAAAAGATCGAAAACTTCTAATGATCCCAATGTTGGTAAACCATCACCACTCTCTACACTTTTTCTAAGATAAGCCAAACGATTATTTACTTTAATTGGAAAATTTAATGGGTCTTGACCACTTTGATTTTTTACCTGATAAATACTAGATTCAATTTTTTCTAAATCACCTATTAAAGTGTTTATTTTTTTTAAATTTCTCAAAGAATTTTTATTAGTTTCTAATCTTTCTTTTATTGCTCTTATTTCAATTATACTTTTATTGGCAATATCTGTTTGATTCATGATTTCCATTGCGAATTCAAATTGCTCTTGAATTACTTCATCTGCTATTTCAATTCTAGGATCTTTTTTGACTTCAATGGATGTTTTGTAGATTATGTTGTTTACAGTTAGTTGTACATCATAAATTCCAGGAGGAGCAATAGGGCCTAGGGATGGTTTTGCAGACCATATTATCATCCCTTCAAATTCAGACGCACCAGGGTATCTAAGGTTCCAAGTGTAAGTATTTAAACCTTCAATCATAGATGGCTTTTTATTATCCACTCCAAACCATGATGGACCAGCTTCCTCTGGATCCTTTTCTGCAGTACCTTCTTTAACTAAAACTATTCTTCCTTCGCTGTCAATAATTTTTATAGATAAGTTATCTGGTGTTGAGGGTAGAAAGTATTTCAATTCAGCATTCTGAACTCTTCTGGTAGCTGAGTAGGCTTTATAAAGATGTGGCTTATTGGAATCAATTTTTGTCATTTCTCTTATTGGAGAGATATCATCCAATATATAGATTGACCTCCCATGAGTCCCTACCACAAGATCTTTTTCCGTAACAATAAGATCAGAAATTTGTGTATCAGGTAAATTTAAACTCAAAGATTCCCATGACCCACCGTCATTATAAGATACCCAAACTTGATGTTCACCCCCAGCATAAAGAAGTCCTGGAATTTTAATATCTTCTCTAATCACGTGGAGAAAATCATCTGTTCTTATTCCATTTATAATTTTTTCCCATGTTGAGCCGTAGTCGTTTGTCTTCCATAAATAGGGTTTTCTATCATCCATTTGATATCTTTTTCCGGCAATATAAATTGTACCAGCATTATGAATTGACTCCTCTATTATACTAATTCTAGTATCTTTAGGCATATCAGGCGGTGTAATATTTTCCCATGATTTCCCATGATTTTTTGTTATATGAACTAGCCCATCATCAGAACCCGCCCAAATAATATTTTCATCGTGTCTGGAGGGAACCAAAGCGAATACTGTTGCATAGATTTCAGGACCATTCATGTCATTGGTTATAACTCCTCCTGTTTTTCCTAGCGTTTTAGGATCAGCATAGGTAAGATCTGGACTAATTTTTGACCAACTCTGTCCATCATTCTCTGAAACCCAAACGTGTTGAGAAGAGGTGTAGAGTTTATTGTGATTAATTGGTGAAAATACTATTGGAAAAGTCCATTGCCATCGCTCTGGAAGTGCACTTGCCGGTTCTCCTGAAAAAAATCTAGGAAAAACCTGAATATCTCTATTAAATCCTGTTTTTCTATCAAATTTTGTAAGTAAGGCTCCTTGACTGCCAGCATAAAACCAGTCTAAATTTTTTGGATGTTGTGTTATATAACCTGATTCACCACCTCCTACGGGATAATAATATTGTTTATGAGGCCCTCTAGCTTGTTTAAAACTCCAACCTTCAGAGGGAATACACATGGTTGAGTTGTCTTGCTGAGCACCACATACATAATAGGGAAAATCTTTAGTGACCATAATGTGGTATAATTGTGAGGTAGGAAAATCAAGATCAGTCCAAGATTCGCCTCCATTTACCGACACACAACCACCACCATCATTTGCATTAATCATACGAGATGGATTTTCAGGATCAATCCATAAATCATGATTATCCCCATGAGGAACTATAATCCTTTTATCAAATGTTTTACCACCGTCAATCGATTTATAAAAGCCTGTATTAAGTGCATAAACAATATTTTCATCTTTTGGATCAGCATAAATCCTGCTGTAATAAAAGGCTCTTTGTCTTAGTTTACGGTCATTGTTTACTAGCTTCCATGTTTTTCCTCCATCTTCCGAGGCATAAACTCCTCCATTTTCAGATTCAACTAAAGCCCAAATTTTATTTGAGTTTGCTCCTGAAACAGTTATTCCAATTTTACCTAAAGGTCTTTTCGCAAATCCATTATTCTTTGAGAGCTCCTCCCATGTATTACCTCCGTCAGTTGATTTATATAAGCTGCATTCTGATCCTCCACCTAACATTTTGAATGGTGTCCTGTATACTTCCCAAAAAGAAGCATAAATAGTTTCAGGATTATTTGGATCAATAATTAAATCTATGGCTCCTGTTTTCGAACTTTTAAATAATATTTTTTTCCAATTTTCTCCTCCATCAATTGATTTAAATACACCACGCTCCTCATTTTCACCATAAGGATGTCCTAATGCAGCAACATAGACAATTTTTGAGTTTTCGGGATGAATACGAATTTTTGAAATAGCTTGGGTATCCTTTAAGCCCATATGATTCCATGTTTTTCCGGCATCAATTGATTTATAAACTCCGTCACCTTGCATAATGTTACCCCTAAGTTCAGTTTCTCCCATTCCGATATACAAAATATCTGGATTGGAGTTAGCAACTGCTACGGCGCCTACCGAAGAACTCTTAATTTGTCCATCTGTGACCGGCTTCCAGCTCACACCACCATCAGTGGTTTTCCAGAGGCCACCCCCAACTGCTCCAAAATAATATTCGTTAATTCTTGAAGATGATCCTGAAACTGCTAAAGATCTTCCTCCCCGGTCGGGTCCTATATTTCTCCACTCTAGGTTTTCTAAAATTGAACTATTTTGAGCTTGAGAGTTGAATTGAAAAAATATGATTGAAAATAATGTTAAAAATAATTGATGTTTCATTTCGTTTTTTTTACTAGATATTGTTTTGTAAAATTTAAAAAAAATAAATCAAATAAAATGCTCATTAATGATTTAATGATCACATTAAGTTGAATCTATTTATTTTTTATAGTTAAATCTTTAATTGTACATAGATAATTTTTAAACTAATTTTAGCGCATTTATTTAAATAAATCATTGAAATTATAATTTTTAAAAACAAAACTTTAAATATTGTAAAATTTAGTTTTAATCTACTTTACTAAAATTTATCGTTTATCAAAGTCATATAAAATTTTAATATTTCTCAGAATTAAAACAAATGAATTACTCTAGAATAATCTTATGAAAGAATTAAAAAATTACTTTTTCACAATTGATGAGATGCATAGGGCTTTAATTGAAATAAGAAAGCAAATAAATAAAACAGAATGGTTACCGGAACTAATATTAAGTGTTAACAGGGGGGGGTGTGTGCCTGGAGTATATTTATCCCATGCGATTAATGTACCTCATAAAGTTTTGGACGTTCAATTAAGATATGATAAGAATAAACCTAATTGTAAAGTTTTAAAAAAAAGTATTAATTCTCCATTAAATATTCTAATAATTGATGATATAAATGATTCGGGTGCGACTTTTGAATTTATAAAAAAACTTCAAAATAATCAGGATTCAAATATTCGTTATGCAGCTTTAATCGATAATATTCCAAGTAGTTTCAAAGTTGATTTTAGAGGAAAGCAGATTGATAAGTCATTAGATCCCACTTGGATAATTTTTCCTTGGGAGAATGACCAAAATTGATTTCACTCAAAATGGAAGCAAAAAATAAAAAGCTATTTTTTCTTGTTACAATTCATATAGCCATTATAACGTTATCTAATACTCTTGTTGCAATTCCACTGACTATATATGGATATAAAATAACTTGGGCAGCCTTTAGTTTTCCATTTATTGTAGTAGCTACTGATTTGACAGTACGATTATTAGGAAAGACCACAGCTCAAAAAACAATTACATATTCTTATCCGCTAGCTATAATTTCGTCTATTATAATTGTTTACTTCGAGGGTAGCCCCATATCAGTTGCAATGAGAATTGGAATGGCAAGTGCTACGGCTTATGCACTTGGGATGTTAATTGATATACATGCATTTCAATTTATTAGGGAGCGTTATTTTACGTGGTGGTTAGCGCCTGCTTTATCAACAGTGATTTCTAATTTCATAGATTCATATGTTTTCTTTTCTACAGCTTTTTTCGAATCTGCAGATGAATACATGGCTTTAAATTGGATAGAAATTGCAGGTACTCAAACAGTTTTAAAAATAATTATTGGATTGATTTTCTTTTTACCTACTTATGGAATTTTACTAAATTTTCTTTCAAACAGATTTTCTAAATAATAACTAAATCTCAACTATGGATCAAATTCATAAACTCCTTTATTTTTATTTGAATCAATTTTACAAAGTTTTGACATTAAATTGAAACTCACTTTTTTTAAATGTTTATTGCTAATTATTATATAACAAGGGTTTTCAGAATTCATTATACTTTTAAACTGATCGATTTTAATTAATTGAACTTTACCTTGGGTATAAAATTGACTGGAATAACTTTTTTCATCTAGCGTATAAATTTTTTTGACCTGGTTTAGATTACTTATTAAATATTTATCAGTAGTATGGGAGTAAAATGACTTGGCAATTCCGCTAAGTTGAATTAATAACAACAGAAGTGGTAAGCCAATTGCAATCCCAGTATAAAGTTTTTTGTTTTTCAAAGAAGTCCAGTAATTCGTAATGATTAGCGCAGCGGGAATACAGCTTGGTAAAATATAAGGATGAATTAAACTTTTAGACGAAGTAAAAAATAAGGGTGTCCAAATACCCCATAATAATAAAAATAATATCCACCGATCTTGTTTCATAGACTTCCATTTTTTAATCATTAGCTGGATAAGTGCAATTGTCCAAGGGAGTAAAAAGACTATTAAAAAAAACCATGCCATCCCCAGAGGTTGTTGTTTAGGAAAACCATATTTATCACCTTTCCAATCTGCATTAAAATAACGTTCATAATGTTCGCCAATTATAAAATAATCAATGAATCCTGGGGTACTCAATTCAGCCAAAACATACCAAGGTATACTGATAGCTAGTAGCAGTAAAACTCCAACACTCCAAGGGAGTTGGAGAAATATTTTTTTGATATTTTTTGTAATTAAAGCCCAAATAAAAATAGGAGGAAGGGTCAGTATCGCGATTATAGGTCCTTTAGCGAGTAGTCCAATTCCTATTCCTACAAAGAAAATGTATCCCCAATAGGTTTTTGCATTTTCACGTAGGGCCTCCCAAAAACCAAACATGGTTAGGGCGATACTTAAACATAAAAATGTATCTGTAGATACTACCCCAGCATGAAGATAATACTCAGGCATTGTTAAAAGAATAATCCCAGGAATGTAGAATGATTGTGTTAATTCTTTTCGGTATTTTCCTATAAAAAGCGCCAATAAAAATAACACGATGAGGTATGGGAGCCGAACAAATAATTCGGCAGATCCAAAAGCAGATATTGATAGTGCTGAGGCCCATGTTGACAAAGGGGGTTTTCCCCAAAATGGAATACCATAGTCTATCTGGGGAGTAGTCCAATTCCCTGTCTCACTCATAATCCTTGCTATTTCACCATAGCGGGCCTCTGTTTTATCCATTAGAGGAAGTACGCCATTAAAAAACATCCGAATAGCAATTAATAGCCAAAACAGAATTGCAAAGCGTATATTGTAAGGTCGTAGAGTGACTCCATTTATCATTTATAAGTTCGTTTGATATTAAATAAGTCAACCCATATTTTAAATCCATATGACCATTTAATTTTTGAATTTCCTTGATCTTTCCATTTTTTAAGAGGAATTTCAGAACTCATAGCTATAAAATCAGAAGTACCAAAATAATTTTTTAAACGAAAAAAAATCTCTACATCAAATAACCAATCTGAAATAAAAGGTTTGCCAAAAGCAAGCTTTGCAGTTTTTCTATTAAAAATTTTGCATCCGCATTGGGTATCATAAACTGAGATTTTGAGAACTTTGGATATGGCAGTGGCGATTATTCTACCAATTAAAAAACGAAATAACTTTCTTTCAACAGAGTTATCGATTTTTTTAATTCTAGAGCCGAACACAAATTGTATTGGGGGTCTAATTTTTTCCGCTAAATAGAAGCATTCCTCAGGATAGGTAGACAAGTCAGCGTCCAAAAAAGCAAGAGTATCGTATTCATTGTTTTCTAAAGCTTTTAGCATGCCCCTAAAAATAGCATTTCCTTTTCCTAGGTTTTTAGTCAGTCTAAGGATTTTTACCTGCTCAGGATATTTTTTTTGAAAAGAGTCTAAAATCTGATCAGTAATGTCGGTTGATCCATCGTTTACAAAATGAATGGTAATTTTAGAAAACTTTGAAAGGAAAGCTTCAAATTCATTTAGCGGAATCCGTTTGGCTTCATTAAAACAAGGAACAATGATGCATAAATTCATAAAGAACAATCAAACTTTCGAGTTTAAATTTAGGCCTTTAACTTTCTTAGCAAAGAAACAAAAAATCATTTTATCAAAAGCTTCGGAAATAACTCCAAAGTAAACAAAAATTAAAAAAAATAATAATCTGAATATGAAAGGGATAGCATTAAAATCTACCTTCATTAAATTTAAAAATTCAAAATACTTTAAAAATTCAAAATTTAATTCAAAAAAAATAAGTAAAAGAAACATATGGTATAAAAAAAATTAATAAATTTGCGCTCCTAAAAATAACAACGAAACAACAACAATTATGGCTAAAGAAACATTTGACCGGTCAAAACCACATTTAAATATTGGAACAATTGGTCACGTTGATCACGGGAAAACAACACTTACAGCTGCGATTACAAAAGTATTAGCAGATGCAGGATTCTCTGAAGCTAGAAGCTTTGATCAAATCGATAATGCTCCCGAGGAGAAAGAAAGAGGAATTACAATCAACACATCGCACGTAGAATACCAGACAAGTAATCGTCACTACGCTCACGTTGACTGCCCAGGACACGCCGATTACGTAAAAAATATGGTAACTGGGGCTGCTCAAATGGATGGAGCTATACTTGTGGTTGCTGCTACAGATGGACCAATGCCTCAAACAAGAGAACATATTTTATTGGGACGCCAAGTTGGTATACCACGTATTGTTGTTTTCTTGAATAAAGCTGATATGGTTGATGATGATGAGCTGTTAGAATTAGTTGAAATGGAAGTTAGAGAACTACTTTCATTTTATGATTATGACGGAGATAATTCTCCTGTAATATTGGGTTCAGCACTGGGAGCACTTAATGGAGAACAAAAGTGGGTTGACACTGTATTGAAACTTATGGAAGAGGTTGATTCGTGGATTGAATTACCTAAACGTGATGTTGATAAAGATTTTTTAATGCCTGTTGAAGATGTTTTTTCAATTACAGGTCGTGGAACAGTAGCTACAGGTCGTATTGAGACTGGTGTGGCCAATACTTCGGATGAAATTGATATTATTGGTATGGGTGCAGAAAAAATGAAATCTACAGTCACTGGAGTAGAAATGTTTCGTAAAATATTAGATCGAGGTGAAGCTGGAGATAATGTTGGTATTCTTCTTAGAGGTATTGAGAAAACTGATATTAAAAGAGGTATGGTACTTTGTAAAGTTGGTTCAGTAACCCCTCATGCTAAATTCAAAGCTGAGGTATATATTTTGAAAAAAGAAGAAGGAGGACGTCATACTCCTTTCCATAATAACTACAGACCTCAGTTCTATGTAAGAACAACTGATGTAACTGGAAATATTGCACTCCCTGACGGAGTTGAAATGGTCATGCCAGGTGATAACCTGACTATTAATGTCGACTTGATTCAACCAATTGCTTTAAATGTTGGTCTTCGCTTCGCTATTCGTGAAGGAGGAAGAACTGTTGGGGCGGGTCAAGTAACTGAGATACTGGATTAGTAAGATGTTTTTAAAATGACCTAAAAGTGCCCTACAAAGCGAATACCTTTTATGTTAAATAAAAACGGGTTTAGCTCAGTTGGTAGAGCACTGGTCTCCAAAACCAGGTGTCGGGAGTTCGAGCCTCTCAACCCGTGCAAAAAGTATAAGTAGAACATGGTTTCATACATTAAAGATTCATTCGAAGAGTTAAAGAACAACGTTTCTTGGACTGAACGATCTGAACTCCAACGCTTGGTGATTGTAGTATTGGTTTTCTCCATTTTATTTTCTTTAGCCATTTGGGGAGTTGATACTGTTTTTTCCCGTGCAATTCAGTTTTACTTTAATCTTATAGGATAAATGGCAAGTGCAGTTAAAGATAAAAAATGGTATGTAGTTCGTTCAGTAAGTGGACAGGAATCCAAAATCAAAGACTACATCATGTCAGAGATTAATCGCTTTGGTTATGACCACTTGGTTGAAGATATTTTGGTGCCTACAGAGAAGGTAATCCAGATTCGTAATGGAAAAAAAATTAATAAAGAACGTGTTTATTTTCCTGGATACATTATGGTAAAAGCCAATTTGACTGGTGAGTTACCTCACATTATCAAATCAGTTACAAACGTTATTGGTTTCCTAGGTGAAACTAAAGGAGGGGACCCTGTACCATTAAGAGAGTCAGAAGTAAATCGTATGTTGGGAAAAGTTGATGAGTTAGCATTGACTGCGGAACATGTTGCTATTCCATTTAATATAGGAGAGAACGTCAAAGTGATTGATGGTCCGTTCAATGGATTTACTGGTGCGATAGAAAAAGTAAATGAAGATAAGCGCAAATTAGAAGTTATGGTAAAGATTTTTGGAAGAAAGACACCATTGGAATTGAGTTACATGCAAGTTGAGAAATTATAAATGTTACACTGTTAAAAAAGGAATATTTATAAAGTTTCCACTAATATATTCTTAAAATTAAATGAAACAATGGCAAAAGAAGTAAGTAAAGTTTTAAAACTACAAGTTCGGGGAGGTGCTGCGAATCCATCGCCACCGGTTGGACCCGCGCTCGGTGCCGCAGGAGTTAATATCATGGAATTTTGTAAACAATTTAATGCAAGAACCCAAGATAAACCAGGTAAAATATTACCAGTTACAATTACTGTATATCTCGACAAATCATTTGAATTTGTTATAAAAACACCTCCAGCAGCAGTTCAACTAATGGAAGCAGCCAAAGCTAAAAAAGGTTCAGGAGCACCTAACCGAACAAAAGTGGCAACAGTTACATGGGATCAGGTAAAACTCATTGCTGAGGATAAAATGCCTGATTTGAATGCATTCACCATAGAGTCCGCAATGAAAATGGTTGCTGGTACAGCACGTTCAATGGGATTCAAAATATCAGGACAAGCTCCTTTTTAATTTATTAAAATTAAGCAATGGCTAGAATAACAAAAAAACAAAAAGAAGCAAGAACTAAAGTGAATCCTAATAATGTTTATACTTTAAAAGAAGCTGCGACTTTGGTTAAAGAAATTACCAATACTAAATTTGATGCAAGTATTGACATGGCAATTCGACTAGGGGTAGATCCTAAGAAAGCCAATCAAATGGTTCGTGGTGTTGTAACCTTACCTCATGGAACAGGAAAAAATGTTCGTGTTTTAGCCCTAGTAACCCCTGATAAAGAAGTCGATGCCAAAGAATCAGGAGCAGATTTTGTTGGACTGGATGAATATCTCCAGAAAATTAAAGACGGGTGGACTGATGTAGATGTGATTGTAACCATGCCAAGTGTAATGGGAAAATTAGGTCCTTTAGGGCGTGTATTAGGCCCTCGAGGGTTAATGCCAAATCCAAAGACAGGTACTGTAACAATGGACATCAAAAAAGCGGTAGCTGATGTAAAGGGTGGGAAGATTGATTTTAAAGTTGACAAGACAGGAATCATTCATGCTTCTATTGGAAAAGCTTCATTTGAACCAGAAAAAATTTGTGATAATGCTGATGAGTTATTAAAGACTATCCTAAAGCTAAAACCTTCCACAACAAAAGGGGTTTATGTTAAAAGTATTTTTATGTCAAGTACAATGAGTCCTAGTATTTCAATTGATACAAAATTGGATTAACTCGAAAATTTAAGAAAATGACTAGACAAGAAAAAAAAGAAGCAATAAAAAATCTTAAAGAGGCCTTAGCAGGGGTAAAAACCCTTTATTTAGCTGATATTGCTGGACTAGATGCAGCTCAAACCAGCGCTTTACGCCGTGCTTGTTTTAAGGAGAATATCCAGTTGCAAGTAGTTAAGAACACCTTACTCGCTAAAGCCATGGAAGCTTCCGACCATGACTTTGGAGAGTTAACGGAGATTCTAAAAGGGAATACTTCGTTAATGTTTTCTGAATCAGGAAACGCGCCTGCAAAGGTGATTAAAAACTTTAGAAAAAAGTCTGATAAGCCAATTTTAAAAGGAGCTTTTATTGAAGAGGCTATTTACATTGGTGACGATCAGATTGATGCTCTTGTAGCAATCAAATCTAAAGAAGAATTGGTTGGTGAGATTATTACGTTGTTACAATCACCCGCTAAAAATGTGGTTTCAGCACTTCAGTCAGGAGGTGGGAAACTATCTGGAATTTTAAAGACACTTTCAGAACGCGAATCCTGACCAAAACAAATACGCACTCGAACACATATATAAAAATCAAATAGAAAAATTAATAACATGGCAGATTTAAAAGAATTCGCAGAACAATTAGTTAACTTGACTGTAAAAGAAGTCAGTGAGTTGGCTGATATTTTAAAAGATGAGTATGGTATAGAACCAGCAGCAGCAGCAGCAGCAGTTTCAGTAGCTGGACCAGCAGGCGGTGCTGTTGAAGCAGCAGAGGAGAAGTCGGAATTTGACGTTATCCTAAAAGCAGCCGGTGGTTCTAAACTTGCCGTTGTAAAACTAGTAAAAGAGTTAACAGGTCTTGGGCTTAAAGAAGCTAAAGAATTAGTTGACAATGCACCTAGTCCTATAAAAGAAGGAATAGCTAAAGATGAAGCTGAAGCGCTTCAAAAATCTCTAGAAGAAGCTGGTGCAGAGGTTGAGCTCAAGTAGTCTCAATCTATAACCATATTTGGGATAGGCTTTTGGATTTTTTCAAAGGCCTACACCCTTTTATAAACTTTACTGCCCCCTTTTGTAATTATGAAAATAAAAATATAATTAGATGCCAAGTTCAATGAGTCAAAGAGTCAATTTTTCAGGAGCAGAACACACTCCAAATTACCCAGATTTCCTAGATATTCAAATAAAATCATTTCAGGATTTCTTCCAGCTCGAAACAAAATCTGACGAGCGAAATGAAGAAGGTCTTTTCAATACGTTTAAAGAAAACTTTCCAATTTCTGATACAAGAAATCAGTTCGTTCTTGAATTCTTAGATTATTTTGTTGATCCACCTCGTTATTCAATACAAGAATGTATCGAAAGAGGATTGACATATTCGGTTCCACTAAAGGCTCGTCTTAAGTTATACTGTACAGATCCTGAGCACGAAGATTTTGAAACTATCGTCCAGGACGTTTTCTTGGGAACCATTCCTTATATGACACCTAGTGGAACATTTGTGATTAATGGAGCTGAACGAATTGTAGTATCTCAACTTCACCGTTCACCAGGAGTATTTTTTGGTCAATCTTTTCACGCCAATGGGACCAAGTTGTATTCTGCTCGCGTGATCCCCTTTAAAGGTTCTTGGATTGAATTTGCTACAGATATTAACAGTGTGATGTACGCCTATATTGACCGAAAGAAAAAATTACCCGTAACTACGCTATTTAGAGCGATTGGATTTGAACATGATCGTGATATTTTAGAAATTTTTGATTTGGCAGAAGAAGTAAAGGTTTCTAAAACAGGACTTAAGAAAACACTTGGAAGAAAACTTGCCGCACGTGTACTGAAAACATGGCATGAGGATTTTGTTGATGAGGATACAGGAGAAGTTATATCAATTGAGCGTAATGAAATAATTATTGACCGAGATACAATTATTGATAAAGAACATATTAATGAAATCTTAAATGCTGGAGTTAAAACAATTTTACTTCATAAAATAGATGCACATATGTCAGATTATGCGATTATTTATAATACGCTTCAGAAAGATCCTACAAATTCTGAAAAAGAGGCGGTTGAACATATTTATCGTCAATTGCGTAATGCTGAACCACCAGACGAAGATACTGCCCGTGGGATCATAGATAAGTTATTCTTCTCTGACCAACGATACAACCTTGGTGAGGTAGGACGTTACAGAATGAATAAAAAATTAGGCTTGGATGTTGAAATGGACAAACAAGTTTTGACAAAAATCGACATCATTACCATTATCAAGTATTTGATAGAATTGATAAACTCCAAAGCTGAGATTGATGATATTGATCACCTTTCAAATAGACGAGTAAGAACTGTAGGTGAACAATTATCTTCTCAGTTTGGGGTTGGGCTTGCCCGTATGGCAAGGACTATTCGTGAGCGGATGAATGTTCGAGATAATGAAGTTTTTACACCAATTGACTTAATTAATGCTAAAACATTATCTTCTGTAATCAACAGTTTCTTTGGTACTAATCAGCTTTCTCAGTTTATGGACCAAACTAATCCTCTCGCGGAAATCACTCATAAAAGAAGACTATCTGCTTTAGGACCAGGAGGACTTTCAAGAGAACGTGCAGGATTTGAGGTTCGTGACGTTCATTACACTCACTATGGAAGATTGTGTCCTATTGAAACTCCTGAGGGGCCAAATATTGGATTAATTTCATCACTAGGAGTTTATGCTAAGGTAAATAATCTTGGATTTATTGAAACACCTTACAGGAAAGTAGATAATGGTGTGATCAATTTGAAGGATACCATTTACCTGAGTGCAGAGGAAGAAGAGAATCAATTAATTGCTCAAGCTAATATAGATTTTGATAAGTCAGGAAAAATAAAAGATGAAAAAGTAATTGCAAGAGATCAGGCTGATTTCCCATTGGTTACTCCAGATAAAGTAAATTTTACTGACGTTGCACCCAACCAGATTGCTTCTATTTCAGCTTCATTAATACCATTTTTAGAACACGACGATGCAAACAGAGCATTGATGGGTTCAAACATGATGCGTCAGGCAGTACCATTGCTAAGACCAGAGGCTCCAATCGTTGGGACAGGTTTAGAAAAGCAAGTAGCTTCAGACTCTCGAGTTCTAATTAATGCTGAAAATGACGGTATAGTTGAATATGTTGATGCGGATAAAATTGAAATTCGTTATGATTTCTCTGATAAAGATAAGCTTGTTAGTTTTGATGGAAACTTAAAAACTTATAATTTAATCAAGTTTAGAAAGACTAACCAGGGAACTTGTATTAACTTAAAGCCCATAGTAAGAAAAGGCGATCGTGTTTCCCAAGGACAAGTTCTTTGCCAAGGTTATGCTACTGAAACAGGAGAACTCGCTTTAGGGAGAAATATGAAAGTAGCTTTTATGCCATGGAAGGGATATAATTTTGAAGATGCAATTGTAATTTCTGAAAAAGTTGTAAGAGAAGATATTTTCACATCAATTCACATTGATGAATATTCACTTGATGTTCGTGACACTAAATTAGGCACTGAAGAGCTGACTAATGATATTCCAAACGTTAGTGAAGAAGCAACCAAGGATTTGGATGAAAATGGTATGATTCGTATTGGTGCTGAAGTTAATTCAGGGGATATTTTGATTGGTAAGATTACACCCAAAGGAGAATCTGATCCAACTCCTGAAGAAAAATTATTACGGGCTATTTTTGGAGACAAAGCAGGAGATGTGAAAGATGCTTCATTAAAAGCACCTCCATCACTTCAAGGTGTTGTAATTGATAAAAAGCTTTTCACACGTTCTGTAAAAGATAAGCGAAAAAGAAATCAAGACAAGCAGGAATTGGAAACACTTGAAAATGTTTATGACAAAAAGCTTGATGCCTTGAAAGGAGTACTGGTTGAAAAGCTCTTTACAATTTTAAATGGTAAAACCTGTCAAGGTGTTCAGAACGATTTAGGAGAAGATGTGTTACCAAAAGGCAAAAAGTACACTCTTAAAATGTTATCTTCTGTAGAAGATTACACCCATCTCACAAAAGGAGCCTGGACAACAACCAAAGAGACTAATGAATTGATCGCTGATTTGATTCATAATTACAAAATCAAAGAAAATGATCTTCAAGGTGCTTTGAGAAGAGAGAAATTTACAATTAGTGTTGGGGACGAGCTTCCAGCAGGAATTAAGAAACTTGCAAAAGTATATATAGCTAAAAAACGCAAGCTAAAAGTTGGAGATAAAATGGCAGGGCGTCACGGAAACAAAGGTATCGTTGCCAGAATTGTTCGTGAAGAAGAAATGCCTTTCTTGGAAGATGGAACTCCAGTTGACATAGTACTGAATCCACTAGGTGTACCTTCTCGAATGAATATAGGACAAATTTACGAAACCGTGTTGGGTTGGGCTGGTCAAAATCTAGGGGAAAAATACGCTACACCTATTTTTGATGGCGCAACAATTGATCAGATCAATACACTCACAAAAAAAGCCAATGTGCCGCTATACGGTCATTCATACTTGTACGACGGTGGAACCGGAGAACGCTTTGATCAGCCTGCAACAGTTGGAGTAATCTATATGTTGAAACTTGGTCACATGGTTGATGATAAAATGCACTCAAGATCCATCGGTCCCTATTCGTTAATTACCCAGCAGCCTCTTGGTGGTAAAGCTCAATTTGGAGGACAACGATTTGGAGAAATGGAAGTATGGGCACTTGAGGCATATGGAGCCTCGAGTACTTTACAAGAAATTTTGACTGTCAAATCTGATGACGTTATAGGTAGAGCAAAGACCTATGAAGCTATAGTAAAAGGGGATACTTTACCCGAACCTGGTTTGCCAGAATCCTTTAACGTTCTAATGCACGAGTTGAAAGGATTAGGATTAGACATAAGATTAGAAGAATAATAACACAAGAAGATATTTAGCCATGCCTAGAAATAACGAAATTATTACTCAAAAAAAATTCAATAAAATTGCGATCGGATTAGCCTCTCCAGAAATTATTCTTGGGAATTCTAGAGGCGAGGTACTCAAACCAGAAACAATTAATTACCGAACGCACAAGCCTGAAAGGGATGGACTTTTTTGTGAACGTATATTTGGTCCTGTAAAGGACTATGAATGTGCTTGTGGAAAGTATAAAAGAATTCGCTACAAGGGAATTGTCTGTGATAGATGTGGGGTAGAAGTCACGGAAAAGAAAGTACGGCGTGACCGGGTAGGCCATATCAACTTAGTTGTACCCGTTGCACATATCTGGTATTTCCGTTCTTTACCCAATAAAATTGGATACTTACTTGGATTACCCTCTAAGAAACTGGACATGATTATTTACTATGAACGTTATGTTGTCATTCAGCCCGGTCTAGCAAAAAATGGAGAAGGTGAACCTTTAAAATCCATGGATTTCTTAACAGAGGAAGAATACCTCAACGTTATGGAGCAAATTCCACCAGAAAATCAATATAAGGAAGACAATGATCCTGAAAAATTCATTGCTAAAATGGGAGCCGAATGCTTGATTGAATTACTCTCTCGAATTGATTTGGAAACCTTGTCTTATGAATTACGACATAAGGCAAATAACGAGACTTCTAAACAACGTAAAACAGAAGCACTTAAAAGGCTTCAGGTAGTGGAGGCTTTCCGTGACGCTAATCAACGTGGGGAAAATTTACCAGAATGGATGATTATGAAAGTTATTCCAGTCATTCCACCAGAATTAAGGCCTCTAGTTCCTTTGGACGGAGGTCGTTTTGCAACCTCTGACTTGAACGACTTATATAGAAGAGTAATCATCCGTAATAATCGTTTAAAGCGTTTAGTAGAGATTAAGGCTCCGGAGGTAATTTTGAGAAATGAAAAACGAATGTTGCAAGAATCAGTTGATTCATTATTTGATAATACCCGTAAATCATCAGCAGTTAAGACTGATTCAAATCGTCCATTAAAATCTCTTTCAGATTCCTTGAAAGGAAAACAAGGACGTTTTCGTCAAAACTTATTAGGAAAACGAGTAGATTATTCAGCACGTTCAGTTATTGTTGTTGGTCCGGAATTAAAACTTTTTGAATGTGGACTTCCCAAGGGAATGGCTGCTGAACTTTACAAGCCTTTTATCATTCGTAAGATTATTGAAAGAGGAATTGTAAAAACAGTAAAATCTGCTAAAAAGATTATTGATAGAAAAGAGCCGGTCGTATGGGATATTCTTGAAAATGTATTGAAAGGACATCCAGTACTTTTGAACCGTGCCCCTACCTTGCACCGTCTTGGGATTCAAGCATTCCAACCCAAGTTAATTGAGGGAAAAGCAATTCAATTACACCCCTTAGTATGTACTGCGTTTAATGCGGATTTTGATGGAGACCAAATGGCTGTTCATTTGCCTTTAGGACCGGAAGCTATTTTGGAAGCACAAGTATTAATGTTAGCTTCTCACTCCATTCTTAACCCAGCGAATGGTTCTCCTATTACAGTTCCGTCCCAAGATATGGTTTTAGGATTGTACTACATGACGAAAGCGAAAAAATCTACTTCAAGGGTTAAAGTTAAAGGCGAAGGACTAACTTTTTATTCTTCTGAAGAGGTTCATATTGCACTTAATGAAAACATTGTAGAATTAAATGCTATGATTAAGATCAGAGCAAAAGACTTTAATGAAGAAGGTGTATTGGCTTACCAAGTTATTGATACAACAGTAGGAAGAGTATTATTTAACGAGGTTGTACCTGAAGCTGCAGGTTTTTTCAATGTGGTATTAACCAAAAAAAACTTACGTGAAATTATTGGGGATATCCTCAAAGTTACTAGTGTTCCTGAGACAGCTGAGTTTTTAGATAAAATCAAAGGTATGGGATATGGATTTGCTTTCAAAGGAGGTTTGTCATTCAGCTTAGGAGATATAATTATCCCACCAGAAAAAATTTCCATGATTGACGAAGCTAATGGTCAAGTAGATGGAGTGATTGGGAACTATAACATGGGACTGATCACCAATAACGAACGTTATAATCAGGTGATTGACATATGGACTTCTACTAATGCTAAATTAACAGAATTGGCAATGAAGAGAATAAGTGAAGATCAGCAAGGTTTTAATTCAGTATTTATGATGTTGGATTCCGGAGCGCGTGGGTCTAAAGAACAGATTCGTCAGTTGACAGGAATGCGTGGTTTGATGGCCAAGCCCAAAAAATCAAATGTTGGCGGTGGAGAAATTATTGAAAACCCTATTCTTTCAAATTTTAAAGAAGGGTTATCTATTCTTGAGTACTTTATTTCAACACACGGCGCCAGAAAAGGATTAGCTGATACTGCTTTAAAAACCGCTGATGCAGGTTACCTAACACGACGTTTACATGATGTCTCTCAAGACGTAATTGTTAATATTGAAGACTGTGGAACACTTCGTGGAGTCGAGGTTAAACCGCTGAAGAAAAACGAAGAAGTAGTTGAAACATTAGGTGAACGTATACTCGGTCGTGTGACACTTCAGGATATCATAGATCCCCGATCTAATGAAGTTATTGTAGGAGCAGGACAAGAGATTAAAGATGAAGAAGTTGCTTTAATTCAAGAAGCACCTATTGAATCAGTCGAAGTACGCTCACCATTGACCTGTGCAGCTCAATATGGAATTTGTGGAAAATGTTACGGCAGAAACCTTGCGACTGGTAAAATGGTGCAGCTTGGTGAAGCAGTTGGTGTTATTGCTGCGCAGTCTATTGGGGAGCCAGGTACACAGCTGACCTTGAGAACTTTCCATGTAGGCGGAGTAGCAGGAAATATTTCTGAAGAGAATAAATTAGTTGCTAAATTCGATGGTATTGCCGAAATCGAGGACTTAAAAACAGTCCAAGGAAAAGATGCTGACGGCAAGGATGCTCAAATTGTCATTTCAAGAACTTCTGAAATCAAGATTTTAGATATAAAAACTAAAAGTGTTCTAAGCACAAATAATATTCCTTATGGTTCTTCACTTCATATAAAAAAAGGAGCTAAGATTAAAAAGGATAATATAATCTGTAAATGGGATCCATTTAATGGGGTTATAGTTTCAGAATTCACAGGTAAAATTGTATTTGAAAATATTGAGCAAGGTTTGACTTACCAAGTAGAAATTGATGAACAAACAGGATTTCAAGAAAAAGTTATTTCTGAGTCAAGAAATAAGAAATTGATTCCAACATTATCCATAGCTGATAAAAAAGGAACTGTTTTACGTTCATATAACCTCCCTGTAGGAGCACACCTTATAGTAAATGAAGGTGATCAAATCGAGGAAGGAAAAATTTTGGTTAAGATTCCTCGTAAGTCTGCCAAATCAGGTGATATTACCGGAGGCTTGCCAAGAGTAACTGAGTTGTTTGAAGCCCGTAACCCATCAAATCCAGCAGTTGTTTCTGAAATTGATGGAGTAGTATCTTTTGGTAAAATAAAAAGAGGAAATCGTGAAATCATCGTAGAGTCTAAGTTTGGAGACATAAAAAAATACTTAGTTAAACTATCTAATCAGATTCTTGTTCAAGAAAATGACTTTATAAAAGCCGGAATGCCATTATCTGACGGTTCTATTACACCTTCGGATATTCTTAAAATCAAAGGACCTTCTGCAGTTCAACAATATTTGGTTAATGAAATTCAGGAGGTATATAGATTACAGGGGGTGAAAATTAATGACAAGCATTTTGAAGTAGTCGTTCGACAAATGATGCGTAAAGTTCGTATTATGGATCCTGGTGACACAATTTTTTTAGAAAATCAGTTGGTTTTTCGTTATGACTTCATCCAAGAAAACAACGATCTCTATGGAATGAAAATTATAGAAGAAGTTGGCGACTCTGAAAATCTAAAAAAAGGTCAAGTAATTTCTTCACGACAATTACGAGATGAAAATTCTTTATTAAGAAGAGAAGATAAGCAAATGGTAGTAGCACGTGATGGTTCTCCAGCAACAGCAAGTCCAGAATTACAAGGAATTACCCGTGCTTCTCTTCAAACCAAGTCCTTTATCTCTGCGGCTTCTTTCCAGGAAACTACCAAGGTATTAAATGAAGCAGCAGTAAATGGAAAAGTAGATTTCCTTGAAGTATTGAAAGAAAATGTTATTGTAGGACATAAAATTCCAGCAGGTACTGGACTTAGAAAATATAATGACATCATTGTAGGATCAAAAGAAGAGTATAAAAGTCTTTTGATCGACAAAGAAGAAGAAATTAGTTTCTAAATAATGAGTGATAAAAAAACCAATAAAGAAAAGCAATTGAATATTGCTATAGACGAAAATATAGCCGACGGAATTTATTCCAATCTAGCTATCATTAACCATTCCACATCTGAGTTTATTGTTGACTTTATTACTGTTATGCCAGGTGCGCCTAAAGCACGAGTAAAGGCTAGAGTAATTTTGACACCAGAACACGTAAAGCGCTTTAATAAAGCACTAGGCGAGAACATTCAACGCTTTGAAAAAGTAAATGGGAATATAGAAACTAATGAGCCTCCACCAATCCCATTAAACTTTGGACCAGCTGGTGAAGCATAGATTCAACCCTCCTTTTTGGAGGGTTCTTTATTTATTAATCTATATGTTGGTATTAGCTTATCCTTATTAAGCTGTTATACTTTTAATTCAGAATATTTTATTCACTCTAGTAATATGAAAATTCATAAATTATTATAATCTAAGCTTAGAATCTTTATATCTTTAAAGGATTAATTTATTCTCTTGGTTTGATTAACCTAAGATCTTGAGTTTTTAGAGCTTCTTTTTAAAGATTAGTGATATTTCTAAAACTAGATTCTATTATAGTAAATCCTTATAATTAAGGATGTAAAAACCTGAAAGTATAGACTATTAAAATTCTGAGGTAAAGTGAAAATTAATACTTTTATATTTATCTTGAACTATTTGGAGTGAGAAAGCAGAGTCAGCTAAAAAGACGAGTTGTCCACTTTTATCCTGACCTAAATACTTTTGTTTGATACGTTTAAACTCTTTAAAATCATAGCTTTTTTCATCTCCTTCTATCCAACAGGCTTTGTACACATTAAAATTTTCGTAGGTGCATTTGGCTCCATACTCGTGGAGTAGACGGTATTGAATCACTTCAAATTGTAAGGCACCTACCGTTCCTATGACTTTTCTTCCATTGAGGTTGAGAATAAACAATTGTGCCACACCTTCATCCATCAGTTGGTTTATCCCTTTAGCCAGTTGCTTGGATTTCATTGGGTCATTGTTGTTGATATATCGAAAGTGTTCTGGTGAAAAGCTAGGAATTCCTTTAAAGTTCAATTGTTCTCCACTAGTAAGGGTATCCCCTATTTTAAAGTTTCCTGTATCGTGGAGTCCTACAATATCTCCAGGATAGGAGATGTTTACAATCTCTTTTCGTTCAGCAAAAAATGTATTTGGTGAAGAGAATTTCATTTTTTTATTTAACCGGACGTGCAGATAAGGGATATTGCGTTCAAAGGTACCAGAAACAATTTTGATAAAAGCCAGACGATTGCGATGATTGGGATCCATATTTGCATGAATTTTAAAAATAAAACCGCTAAAATTTTCTTCATGAGGCTCAATTATTCGTTGCTCTGAGGCTTTAGGTAGAGGCTCTGGTGCAATTTCTATAAAGCAATTCAAGAGTTCTTGAATTCCAAAGTTATTTAAGGCAGAACCAAATAATACCGGTTGAAGTTCGCCTTTTAAATAAGCTCCCCTTTCAAACTGGGGATATATCCCATCGATTAATTCTAACTCTTCTTTAAGGGTAATTACAGATTCATTTCCAATTGTAGCTTTAAGTTGAGGATCGTCAATTGAATCAAAATATACTTTTTTTTCTATTCTCTGCTTTTGTTCCCCATCAAATAATTGAATGTTCCGCTCCCAAATATTGTAAATTCCTTTAAAGTTATATCCCATTCCTATTGGAAGGGAAAGCGGTGTGACCTTTAATCCCAATTTTTGTTCTACTTCGTCCAAAAGGTCAAAAGCATCTTTTCCTTCACGATCTAATTTATTAATAAACACTATCATAGGGATGTTACGCATACGGCACACTTCTACTAATTTTTCAGTTTGTTCTTCCACTCCTTTAGCAACGTCAATAACAACTATTACACTGTCAACTGCAGTCAAAGTTCTAAATGTATCTTCAGCAAAGTCTTTGTGACCGGGTGTATCGAGTATATTAATTTTTTTGTTTTGGTATACAAATGCTAGGACGGAAGTGGCTACTGAAATTCCTCGTTGGCGTTCAATTTCCATAAAGTCACTAGTGGCTGTTTTTTTAATTTTATTTGATTTTACTGCACCCGCCTCTTGAATAGCCCCCCCAAATAACAGGAGCTTTTCCGTTAGTGTTGTTTTACCTGCATCAGGGTGAGAGATGATGCCAAAAGTTCTTCTGAGCTTGATTTCTTCTAAAAATCCCATTCAATCAAATTTCCACAAAAGTATTCAATTAATATACCATGGGAAACTTAAGGGAATAGGTTTTTGAAAAAAATATAGGTAATTTTGCAAAGTATTATATATCCATAAACATTCCGCTTATTAATAAGTATTATACCAATTATTAAAATTAAAGTTGTGAACGAAGAAAAAGTAATTTTAGTTGATCAAGAAGATAATGTTATCGGTACGATGCCAAAAATAGAAGCCCATAAAAAAGCAGTACTTCACCGTGCCTTTTCTGTATTTATATTAAACAAAAAGGGGGAATTAATGCTTCAAAAAAGAGCTTTAAATAAATATCATTCTCCTGCACTATGGACCAACACTTGTTGTAGTCATCAGCGTGAAGGAGAAGGAAATTTACAAGCTGGAAAACGTCGCTTGAAAGAGGAAATGGGATTTACAACACCCTTGGAAGAATTATTTAGTTTTATTTACAAAGCACCTTTTGACAACGGACTTACAGAACACGAATTTGATCATGTTATGCTTGGCTATTATGACGGTTTGCCAAAAATCAATTTCGAAGAGGTTGCTTCATGGAAATGGATATCTTTAGAAAATGTTAAAAAGCATATGAAAAAAAATCCTGAACATTATACGGCTTGGTTTAAAATAATTTATGAACGTTTTTATAATTATATTAAATCACTATAATAATTAACTAAAAATTTAGATGAAAGTAACTGTAAGTAGAAAAGCACATTTTAACGCTGCCCACCGATTGTATCGAAAAGATTGGACTGACATTAAAAACAACGAAATTTTCGGTAAATGTGCAAACCCACATTACCATGGCCACAATTATGAGCTCATTGTGCATGTTAAAGGAGAAATTGATCCAATCACTGGCTATGTGATGGATATGAAAGTTTTAAAAGATTTGATAAAAGACGAGGTGGAGCATAGAATGGATCATAAAAATTTAAATGAAGAAGTTGAGGAATTTTCAGACCTAATTCCTACTGCAGAGAATATAGTAATCGTTATTTATAATTGGTTAAAACCACATTTAGCAAAAGGTCATGAGCTCACAATAACTCTTTATGAGACACCTAGAAATTATGTAACTTTTTCGAAATAATACATGTTTATATATAAATATAAATTTTATTTTAATTTGTGACTTAATGTTTTAATTAATCTTTAAATTAGTTAAATACATTTATAGCTATGTCGAGTATCAAACAACTTAAAAAAAACATCAACAATGATATTGGAGCAATCATAGAAGATATTTATCTATGGGAATTGTCAAATCCAGATGCGAATTTATCTAAGAGCGAAAAACTTATTGAGGAGGCAATTCAGGTATTTGATGATTTAGTTAAAAAAATTAATTCAGTTGTAACAAAGGGAAACTTAAAAAAACAATTCAAAGCTATTCAGGAGGAGAGAAATAAATCAATCAAGACATTGTTAAAAAAGTCAGCAAATCTTTAGTCTTCTTGGGCTTTTCGTTTCTCCAAAAAACTCACAAGCTCTTTCCCGTATTTTGATTCTCTAACTTCTGGAGTCATCTTTACTGCGATAGAATCTAAAAGTGCTAAATTGGCATCAAAGACTCTTGTTAAAGCTAAGTAAGGGGCTATATTTTCATCAGTATTGTTTGCTGCAAAATTTATAGTGTATAGATATCTTCTTTTAAGTAAGTTGTCAATTTTATTTTGAAGGGAGTCAGCTTGATCATTATTTTTTTGAATTTGAGCTTGGTAAAATTTTTGCATCAAATCCAAGTTTTGATCATTAAATTTTCTGTTAAACGAAATATATTCTTGAAGTAATTCTTGATTTTTTGACCCAGTTATTTCGGCACTGCTTTCGAAAGTCTTTAACAATGTATTTATTTCAATCACGCCTTTTTCCCCAAAAAATAAAATTCTATCATTTAAACTATCTCCATCTTCTTTATCTAAATATAGGTAGAATATCTCTGCTGTTTCAATATTTGTTTTAAATTCAAATAAAGGTGTTCCACTTATCTGTATTGAGTCCACACTTATTAAAAGTGTATCTTCAATTTTTTGCAAAAAAAGTTTTCCTTTTCTTAAACCTTCAATTTTTCCTTTAACAATCATCAAATTCTTGTTTTCATTAATTTTAGATTGCTGGCAATTGATGAAAAATAAAAACATTAATAAAATAAAAAAATTAGGAAAACGCTTTAACATCATTTTTAAATATTTAACCAATAAGTAAACTTGATATTAAAACTACGATATCTTGGTGAGAAATTGTCTGAACTTATATAATTATCATTATAAACAAGAAATAAATCGGATAGTGGAGCAAAACGCCATTGAAATCTAGAATTTACCCCTAGATTTTCCCCTTGAGAGTTGTATTGTACGAAAGTTGTCCAAAAAAGTGTTTTTGTAAAAGTAAAATCTAGTTTTGGACTTATAAGCCAAATATTTTTTGATGGATAAGGATTTGGTAGCTTTATGGAATTATAGTTTACAATCATACTTGCATTAAATATTGGTTGCTTTCTCCATTTCAGTTCATTTTCAATTGATAATTTTCTACCGTTATAAAAAGACCCATAATTAATCTCAGAATCAAAATTAAACGTCTTTCGTTGGTCTGATCGATAAGAAATTTGATACGTTGAATAATTGAAATTACTGTTCGCAGGTAAAGGGATTGATCCCTCGCTACGTGTAGGGTCAAAATCATTAAATAAATATTCATATCGGTTTGAATAACTAAATCTTAAGCTAGTTCCATTAAGATAACTTTTTCTAATTGAAGACCAAAAGCCTCTATCTGAAACAATATAATTTTTGTTGGAATTTAAAACTAAAAAACCATATTGCGAAAATTCGTAACTAATAACATTTTCATTTTTGGGATATATTCTGTATGAGTAGCTAGGCGATAATTTTAAGAAGCCAGTACGTCTAAAAAACCCTAAGTCAGATCTAAAGTCTTCTCCTCCATGAATAAACTCCATTGAAGCCCTATGCCTTAATGTATTGCGTTGTAAATTCATTCCCACGATCATGTCGTCATCATTTAAGCCTTCAGTAAATGACTTATGAAGATAAGCTCTTCCTGTCCACTTACTATCAGTTGAAGCTAAATTATACTCTAACCCTGTGACACTATTTTTACGCTCTTCTTCGCTAATAAAATCATATTCATCTCTGGTTCTTCGATCTATAAAAAAGAAACTAACATTAGATCGGTCAAATATTTTTTGACGAAGTGTAAAAACAGTATTTAGATTAGAAGGAATTTCATTTTTTTCATCTGCCTCGGTAAGTATATTTAAAAATCCAATACGTAAGTTAGAATTAAGTTTTCCGCTGAGTCGTCCTCCCGCAATAATCCTATTTTCAATTGTATTACCATCCCTGTCTTTAGCTACACCAATTCGTCTAGAAAAAAATGGTATTACATCTCTTGTCGATCCAAAATCTTTAAATAAGTCATCGTTTTGAGTGAAAAATTGTCTTTTTTCAGGGAGTGATATTTCAAAGCGACTTATGTTTACTATTTGATCGTCAACTTCAACTTGAGAAAAATCAGGATTGAAAGTTAGGTCTAGATTTAGAGCATTTCCGATTGGTATTTTAGCATCTCCTCCTATTGAAGCATTCGTATTTTTATTAGAATTTGTAAAATCATTATAATCTATCCCGCTTATGTATGGAATTACTGAGACTGGATTTCTTACTTTTTTTAATGGTTTTTCAAAAACCATTTTCCCCATAAAAGCCAAATTTCCTATCAGTTGATTTTGAGGAGTCTTAACCCAAATACTATGTTCATTCTGCTGCGTATTTCTTCGATATATATTAAATCGCCAAGAAGAATTTTTACTATCATAGAACATTGAATTGAATGGTATTCTAAATTCTGCTGTATATGAATTATCTTTAATTTTAGTTTCAACATTCCATTTCGTATCCCAAGAATAATTTCTACTGCTTCTGAAGTCTTGATTGCCCCCAGAAATAAGTCCGTCTGCTTTAATTCCTAAAGGATTTGTGACAAAAGAAAAGGCATTTGTAGCATCACTAAATGTGTCGAAAAGTAAATGAAGATAATCTTGGCCATATGAGCTAAAGTCACGCTTTAAGCTAGGTGTAGTGAAATTAGTTCCATTTGTAGATAATTCAACTAACATATAAAGATTTTTATTATCACGGATAATCTTAAAACGTGTTTGTTTTTTTGCAAGAAGACTATCTGTTGGTCTCCACATCCAGAAATCTGAAGCCCATTTGGCTATATCCCACACTGATTCATTTCCTATCCCGTCAATTTTAATTTCACCATTAAATGATGGAACAAAAATTTCTTTTTCTTGACTTAATAGTAAAAAAGGAAACATTAAAGCCAATAGATAAGCTTGTAAAGCAATTTTTTTTTGTATCAAAATATTTTCTTTTTCATATTAAAAATACTTAATAGGTTTAGACAGCTTTTAATCTAGAAGGTTTAACCCTAATTAAATAACTATTAAAATAATTTTCATAGTATTTGAATCCAAACACTTAAGGATTTTTAGGTTCTTATCTTTTCTAGAAAAAAAATTAAATAATCTTTCTAAAAGTTAGATTAATTCTAGGGGTAATTGGTTTTAGAGTCTTTGGTATTTGGTGTAACCATTTCTCTTGTGTGGCTCCTTCCATCAAAAGTAAACTTCCAGAATTAAGTAGAATTTTAAATCGAGCATCTTTAATCGTTCTGTGTTTTAAATGAAAATAACGAGCTGCTCCAAAACTCACTGATGCAATGACAGGACTTTTACCTAACTCCTTTTCATTATCTGCATGCCAACCATTACTATCTTTACCGTTCCTATATAGATTAAGTAAAACCGAGGTAAACTTTACAGAAGTTATAAGAGTAATACGATTATATATTTCTATAAGTTCAGGTGTCATTTTATTAGGATACATGGTAATCCCTGAATAAGAGTATGGGTTGGTGTTGTTTGCATGAAGAGCCGTTAACCTAGGCTGGTCATAAGTTTTTCCAAAAATCTTAATTGGATCTTGATGCCAAGGAATTTCATTGTATAGCTTAGTAAAATAGTATTTTGCTTCTGAAGTATCAAAAAAGTTTTCAAAATATCTCAACCTAGCACCAGTTAATTCTAAAGGTGTACCGTCTGGAGGAGGTTAAATTTGTTGCATACTAAGTTGAAAAAAAACGCCCTATTGAGCGACTGTTATTTTACTTAATCATGTCTACACTTCGTTGAATAAACTGTGTTAGCGCTTCACCTTTGAGCTGATTTTGAGATAATTTTGCTAAATCTAAAGACTGAAGAATTAAACGTTCTCTTTTCTTCTTTGTTTTAGTATTTAGGATTTGTCCCACAAGTTCATGGTTTGTATTGACCACTAAGTTGAACATATC
>JAQWNN010000015.1 GCA_029268555.1 Flavobacteriaceae bacterium | reverse complement strand
GGCATTTAGCGCAATTAAAGAATTAGCAAATAAATTTTCTCCTTCCCTATTACCTCCCCAAAAATCGTAGGATGCTGACCCTGTAGGTATAAATACAATTCCTGTTTCTTCATCAAGAGTCATTCCAGCCCAAGAATTTGCCCCCCCCATATGTTTCCAAGCATTTTTGGGCCAGGTATCATATCCGTAATCTCCTGGGTGAGGAATTGTGTTAAACCTCCAAACCATATCTCCAGTATTTAAATCATAAGCACGGATATGACCTGGTGAGGCCCCAGGACCTTCATGAACCCTTGAGCCTTGTATCAATAAGTTTTCATGAACAACACCCGGAGTATTTGCAATCACAATCATTTCTTGATAGGGGCGGTCCAAGTTTTTTCTTAAGTCAACCCTTCCTTTTTCACCAAAAGTTTCTTCAATTTTCCCAGTTAAAGCATCGACTGCAAAAATATTACTTCCTGAAGTGTATATAATTCTTCCATCTTTATTATCATCCCAATAAATCAAACCCCTATTTACCCCCCACCAACCTGGCCCAGCGTCTTGTCCATGATCAAATTGCCATATTTCCTTACCTGTTGTAGCATTAATAGCAAAAAGTTTTGTTAAGGGATTTGTTCCGTATAGTATGCTGTCAATTACAATTGGGCTACACTGAATTTGGGTTGTATTTTTTGGGTTTAAAATTCCCCCTGAATTATATTCCCAAACCTTTCTCAGTTTTTGAACATTTTTTTTATTGATTTGATCTAAACTTGAATAATGAGTTCTTGATTTATCCCCTAAATACTCATCCCATTTTTCATAATTAGTTATATCTTCTTTGAAATTACACGATATTAAAAATAAAGGAATTATTAATTTTAAAGATCTTCTGATTTGCTCGAGCATTTTAAATTTTAATATTAATGAAACAAGACTAATTAAATTTATAAAAATACTCTGAGTTTATAATATTCTAAAAATCAGAATATAATAATTTTAGGATGAATGATCGCTTAAATTAAAAGAAGCAATCCAAATCATTTCAAGTTAAAACCCATTATGTCCTAAACAAATATTATATAGATGGTTTATATAAAAATTGTAAGGTGAATATCTTTAGACATTTTGCTAATCCGTTCAAATCTGTTTATATTAGAAGAATTATTAATCATAAATCAATTTTATTATGAAAAAGTTATTTTTATCAATATTAACATTAGGTACTATTTCATTAAATGCTCAATATTGTTTGTTTTTTGATATTAAAGCAGAAAATCCTGAAATGGTTGTATCAGCACTTTCTGGTGCAATGAATTCAGAATGGGGAAAAAATATTCAAGCGACAAAGTCATTATTTGCATATGTTGTTAATGGAACAACTGAATCTACTCATTCACTCCAAATGTGCTTTCCAAATGAAGAGGCATTTGAACAAGCTTTTATGTCTTATGGTCAATCACTTGAAGCACAATTACTCTTAGATGGCAAACTTGCAGAATTTTCTGTTGCTATTTCTCAGTCATTAAATACTCCTATTTGGTATAATGGAGAAGATTGGGCTGAGGATAATGTTTTCATGCTTTACCAAATGGATGTATCTAACCCAGGATTGTACTTAAAAGAATTTAAAAGTTTCTCCCAAAAAATGGCTAAAAAGTTAGGGTATGAAGATAGTTCTTATGGTCTTGCATATCCAATAGCTGGAAAAAATGCAGACTTTACTCATTTCGTATGGATTGGATCTCCTGACATCAAAACTGCTCTATCTAATACTAAAAAAATGTTTTCTGACCCTGCATTTGCAGAATTTTCCAAGAAAGTATCTGATGTTAGAAAAGTAGTTAACACGGTTATGTCAGTTCGTGTTATGGATTTCTAATAATTAATATTTTAATTTTGTAAAACCCTCCCTTTGTGGAGGGTTTTTTTTTACTTTTTAAATGAGGATAAATTAAACATCTAAAATTTGTATCAATTAAAGTCAATTTTGAAGCATCTAAGTCAGAAAAATAATTCTGTCGAAACAGTTAATTTGGATTTGATATTAAACCCAAACCATATATATTAGATTTACTTTTAAATATTTTAAAATAAATAAATATGAAAACTATAATCCCTTTTTTAATAACCCTCCTATTTATTACTTACTTTTCAAATGCTCAAGACAGAATAACTGGGAAATCATTCGCTACTCGATCAGAAGTATTGGCACAGAATGGTATGGTTGCTACAAGTCACCCATTAGCTACACAAATTGGACTTGATATTCTAAAAAATGGAGGAAACGCAATTGATGCAGCAATTGCTGCAAATGCTGCACTAGGACTCATGGAGCCCACCGGATGTGGTATTGGAGGAGATCTTTTTGCAATAGTTTGGGATGGTAAAACTGAAAAGCTCTACGGTTTAAATGCTAGTGGGCGTTCTCCAAAAAAGCTCACATTAGATTATTTTGAGGAACAAGGATTGGAAAAAATTCCATCACATGGCCCACTACCAGTTAGTGTACCAGGAGCTTTAGATGGTTGGTTTGAACTTCATGAAAAATTTGGCTCCAAACCCATGTCGGAAATTCTTGCACCTGCTATCGATTATGCTCAAAATGGATTCCCACTGACAGAGCTTATTGCATGGTATATGAATAAAACAGTTCCCTTTTTTGAATCTAAAGGTTTCCCTAATATTAAGGACACTTATATAACTCAGAATGGGGGAAAATTGCCTAATGAAGGAGAAGTCTATAAAAATATTTACCTGGCAAATACCTATAAAAAGATTGCCGAAGGAGGAAGGGATGTTTTTTACAAGGGTGAAATTGCAAAAGCTATTGGTAAATTCATCAAAGATCAAGGTGGATTCTTATCCTCAAAAGATCTAGCATCGCACAAGTCAGAATGGGTAGAACCGGTGTCTATAAACTACAGAGGATATGACGTATGGGAATTACCACCTAATGGTCAAGGAATTGCCGCATTACAAATTTTAAAAATTTTGGAAGGGTATGATTTTTCAAATATTAAATTTGGCAGTTCAGAACATTTACACCTCTTTACAGAAGCTAAGAAATTGGCCTTTGAAGATCGAGCAAGATACTATGCTGACATGGACTTTTCTGAAGTTCCTGTTGAATATTTACTTTCAGATGATTATGCCAATTCTAGAAGAACACTTATTGGCGAATTTGCAGGGAAATATTCTGCAGGTGAAATTTCTGCAGGAGAAACAATTTATCTGACTGTTGCTGATGACGAAGGCACAATGGTTTCTCTAATTCAAAGTAATTATCGTGGAATGGGTTCAGGAATGGCTCCACCTAAATTAGGGTTCATGTTGCAAGATCGGGGAGAATTATTTAGTCTTAAAGAAGGTCAACCAAATACTTATGAGCCAGGGAAAAGACCTTTTCACACTATTATTCCTGCTTTCGTAACTAAAGATGGAAAACCATTTGTCAGCTTTGGGGTAATGGGAGGTGATTTTCAGCCTATGGGCCACAGTCAGATTGTGATGAACCTTATTGATTTTGGAATGAATCTTCAAGAAGCAGGTGATGCTCCAAGATGGGATCATACAGGAGGTGCTAGCCCTACAGGAGAAATTACTGTAAACAAAGGATTGATTCGGGTTGAATCAGGAATCCCTTATAATAGCATTAGAGGTTTAATGGATAAAGGTCACCAAATAGGAATTGCCAGAGGAATTTATGGAGGATACCAGGCAATTCTATGGGATGATGAAAATAAAGTTTATCATGGTGCATCAGAAAGTCGTAAAGATGGTCAAGCTGCAGGATATTAAACTCATTACGGAGAATAGTCAAAAAAATTAGATGAAACATACTTTAATTCTTATCCTAAACTTATTTCTAATAATTTGTTGTAGTAATAATATTTCAAATGAGAAAAAAAATACTGTTAAATCGATAAATCAGATTTTTGAAGAATATTATGAGTTCAAAGAGCGTATTAATCCCATTGAAGCCTCCAAAGCAGGAAATTTTAAATACAATAATTATATAGCTAACTATATATCCGATGATTATCAAAAAGATTTAAAAAAAAAATACAATTACTTTTTAAATATTTTAGCAAAAATTGATCAAGAAAAAATTTCAGAAACAGACCTTTTAAGTATGAAGGTTATGGAATGGGATTGTAAAATAAAACTAAAAGGTTTAAATAATGAATTGGTAACTATTGCTTCCCCTATTTATAATTTACCAAGTTTTGAATTAATGCCATTGATGCAGGTACAATCGTTGCATCTTTATGTTGCCCAATTAGCTGCTGGGCGAAGTGTTCATCCATTTAATTCAATTCAAGATTATGATAATTGGTTGGAAAGAATTGATGATTATATTGGATTTCTAGATACATCTATTTTAATGATGAAAGAAGGGGTGTCTAAAGGAATTGTAATTCCTAGAGTATTAGCAAAAAAAACGATCTCTCAATTAGATGAATTCATTCTTAATCCGATTAAAAAGCATTTATTTTTTAAACCAGTATTATCATTACCAGAAAACATTAGCAAAAAAGAAAAAAATAGAATTACTACTGAATTCAGCAGTATGATTACTTATAAATTGAAACCAAAGTATATTGAGCTAAAGCAATATTTAGTGAATGAATATTTACCTGACTGCAGGATTACATCAGGGATTGGAGCTTTGCCAAACGGACATGAAACATATAATTATCTAATTAAGCTACATACTACTACAGACATGACTGCTGATGAAATTCATGAATTAGGAAAAAATGAAGTTGCACGTATTCTAGATGAAATGGAGATTGCAAAAAATAGAATGGGTTTTGATGGAGATATTAAGGCATTTTTCGAATTCATCAGAAACAGCCCTGAACAGATGCCATTTACGCATCCTGAGCAGGTAATTAATAATTTTAACAACATTAAAAAAAGAATTGATAAAAAACTAAATCAGATTTTTGAATTGAAACCAAAAGCAGATTTTATAATAAGACAAACAGAAGCATTTCGTGAAGCCTCAGCAAGTGCTGAATATGTTCCTGGTACAAAAGATGCGTCAAGGGCTGGTATCTTTTATGTTCCAATTCCTAATGTGAATCGTTACAATAAGTATTCAGATGAAGCCTTATTTCTTCATGAGGCTATTCCTGGACATCATTACCAGTTATCGTTGCAACAAGAAAATAAAAACTTACCTAAATTTTTACATCCCGAGAGCATGGGTGTTTTTGTAGAGGGCTGGGCTTTGTATGCTGAGTCTTTAGGAACAGAACTTGGTTTATACGTGGATCCAATTCAATATTTTGGTATGCTCAGCATGGAGATGCATCGGGCTATACGTTTGGTAGTAGATACAGGGATCCACAGTAAAGAATGGACCCGCGAACAAGCCATTCAATATTCTTTGGAAAATGAAGCAGAATCTGAAGATTCAATCATTGCTGAAATTGAACGTTATATGGCTACTCCTGGACAAGCTTTGTCTTATAAAATAGGTCAATTAAAAATTAGATCACTCAGAACAAAAGCTGAAACCAAATTGGGTGACAAGTTTAGTATTACAGAATTTCATAATCAAGTACTCAATTCAGGAAGTTTACCGCTTGTTTTATTAGAAACAAAAATTGACAATTGGATTAAAACAAAAATGTAATTATAAGAACTAATATTTATTGGTTTCATTTTCAAAAGAAATAAATGTATCTATTTCAAAAAGATATTATTTCATCAGTAATTTGATGCTTTTCAAGAAAAAATTGAGCTTTTTTAATTGTAGGTATTGAGGGCTGTGCACCTTTAATAGTAACTGATATTGTAGCAGCTGCATGACTAATTAAAATTGACTCCTTTATAGAAAAACCTCTTGTAATTCCATAGGCTAGATAGCCATTAAATACATCTCCAGCGGCTGTAGAGTCAATTGCCTTTTGTTTCGGGACTTTGAAGCGTGTACAACTTTTAGAATTAATCCATATACTCCCCTTTTCTCCTAATGTTACCAAGCAATGCTCAACCCCTTGATCAAGAATTATTTTTGAAGCCTTTATAATGGATTCCTCATTTGTAATAGAAATACCTGTTAGTGATTCTAATTCAGTTTCATTAGGGGTTATCATCCAAATTTTATTTAAAATATTTTTGGTTAATTCAATTGCTGGAGCTGGATTTACAATAACCTTAACACCCTTTTTATTACAAAAACTCAAAATTGATAAAATTGTTTCCAAGGGAATTTCAAATTGTACTAGAACCAATTTAGCATTGGCAATTTCGTCGAGAAAGGGTTTAAGTTTTTTGAAAGTTAAGGTTGCATTTGAACCAGAAGCGACTGCAATTGAATTTTCTCCTTTTTTTGAAACAAAAATATGTGCAATTCCTGAATGATTATTTTCATCAATAAGAATATATTTTTTATCAAAACCCAATTCATGAAAATATGCTTTAAGATTTTTCCCAAAAGTGTCGTTTCCAAGTTGAGTAATGAATTTTATATTCGCTCCCGCTCGCATTGATGCAACGGCTTGGTTTGCACCTTTACCTCCATAAACAACTTTAGATTCTCCTCCAATTATGGTTTCACCTATTTTTGGTATGCGATCTAAATAAATTACTAGATCAGTATTTGAGCTCCCTATTACAAATAAACTCATTCTTTAAACCAATTTAGCAATGATAATCAAACCTATTCCTGATACAAATAATAAAAACATCATTGGTATTAACCACTTATTTTTGGAAGGTAAGTCTTTAAATTCTTTCCAAACAAAAACACCCCATATGGCTGCCACAAGTGTGGCCCCCTGACCTAACCCGTATGCAATAGCTGGGCCAGCCTGTTCAGAAGCTAAAATATTTAAAGACATACCAATACCCCAAACAACTCCTCCTAAAATACCGATCAGATGAAGTTTTGTAGTACCTATTCTGAAATAGTCTTTAAAATTGACTTTTTCACCAGAAAGTGGAAAGTACATATTTAAGGTGTTAAATAAAAAATTTGATATAATGATACCTAATGAGAAAATAACTAATGCAGTGTAAGGAGTTAATTTACCTGTCTGAGGTGTAATGAAATTAGAAGCCATTGAAGTAGCAACAAATTTGTAAAAAAATCCCATTGCAATCCCAGCCGTTAAAGAAATAAGAATTCCCTTAAATGCACTTTTATTTGAATTTTGTAAAATCTTTTTATAAGCAACTCCATCAATAAGAATAGCAATTGCAACTAAAGAAACACCTACTAATAAAACATAAGGATTTCCTTCAGGTTGAGCAATGTAGTTAGTAAATACTCCTAAAACTAGTGCTATACCAATACCTATAGGAAATGCAATTGCCATACCAGCTATTTCTATTCCAATAACCAATAGTAAATTTGCAAAATTAAAAATAATACCACCAATAAAAGCAGACATTAAGTTATGATTATCTGCTTGATAAAAATCCGAAATAAAATCTCTACCTACATCACCAAAAGAACCAAATGTAAATGCAAAAAGAAATGTTATAAAAAGAATACCAAATGTGTAGTCCCAATAAAAAAGTTGAAAAGGCCATTTTTCGCTTGATAACTTTTGAGTATTTGCCCAAGATCCCCAACAGAGCATCGTTATAAAACAAAAAACTACAGCCAAAATGTAATTGTCTATTACAAACATAAGATAAATTCTAACCCTCTAAAATTAGGAAAATTCTTTGGTAGTATTAAGTTTCTATTCTAAAGGATTAACATAAATTGTTACAGGCTATTAAAAATTATGGTTTAAAAAAATCTTCTTCAGTTATTTGAAAATAATTACCCATTTTTGAGGCGTCAAAGAAAAAAGTAAATGTGTGTTTTTCTCCAAAGTTAATATTGGTTCGTTCACGATCTTCAAAATAAAAACTTTTGGACTTAAACTGTACATAAAGTCTAGTTATAGGTAGTTTTTCAAAAACATATCTATCATTGTTTCGTATATAAACATGTCTTAAAAAGTTTTTGTACTGATCTCTTACAGAAACAATAATATCATGATCAACTTCATTTACCAATATCAATGAAGCGTTGGAAACTTGGTTAAAAACTTCAGTAGGTAAACGATCTTTAAAAGTCTTATCTCCAGTCATTCCTCTCTGACTGTATACAAGTGTTGTACACATAACTAGACATACAATTAAGTTATTTTTCATGAAACAAAAAATTAAAAGCAATTATTTCGTATTGAAATAAAGTTACATATTTTAATTTGTAAAGATTATCTCAATTTTTGAATTATAAAATACAATTATGACTTTTGAATAAAAAAATAGCTTTAATTTAAATTTTAAATAAATAAAAATGAAAAATAAACAAAACACTTCCCGAAGAGGTTTTATAAAAAAGGGTATTATTGCTTCATCTATTGTGATTTTACCAAGGCACGTACTTGGTGGACCTGGCTATTTAGCTCCCAGCGATAAACTCAACTTAGCTGCTATTGGATCTGGAGGAAAAGGAGCAAGTGACATCAGTAATGCTTCAGTTAAAGGAAGAGAGCATGTATCAGCTCTTTGTGACGTAGATTTTTCAGGAACTGCATCAAAAACTGCCAAAAAATTTCCTAAAGCAAAAAAGTATGCTGATTATAGAATTATGCTTGAAAAGGAAAAAGATATCGATGCTGTAACAATTTCTACCCCTGATCATGTTCATGGACCTGCTGCTGCATATGCTATGGAACGTGGTATTCACGTATATGTGCAAAAACCAATGACTCATAATATTAAAGAGGCTCGTATCTTAACAGAAATGGCTAGAGAAAAGAGAGTCGTAACTCAAATGGGAAATCAAGGAGGATCCAACCCTTTACTTAATATGGTTCAAAACTGGATAGATAATGATTCAATTGGAGCTGTATCTGAGGTGAAAATTTGGACAAACAGACCTGTCTGGCCACAGGGTGTCCAAATGCCAAAATCAGACTCGAGTTTAAAGCCCGATGCTTTGAATTGGGATTTATGGTTAGGACCTGCGAAAGAAAAGCCATTTACTCCTAACATGCATCCATTTAGCTGGAGAGGTTGGTGGGATTATGGAACTGGTGCTCTTGGTGATGTAGGTTGTCATCTGATCGATATTCCATTTAGAACTTTAGGTCTTAAATATCCGACATCAGCAGAATGTAGTGTGGGAAGTGTATTTAGTAAAATGTGGTCACCTGATTATATTCCAGAGGGATGTCCACCTTCCTCGTTTATTACAATTAATTTTGATGCAACAAAAAAATCACAAAAACCAATTAAAATGACTTGGAGTGACGGAGGCATTCGTCCTTCACATCCTGACATTATTCCTGCCAATAATGATATAGGGGGAAAAGACAGCGCTAACGGGGTTTTAATTATTGGTGAAAAAGGAATTATCTCTACCAATATTAATGACAGTTCGCCTCTTATGCCTAAACTATATCTTTTTGATGGCACTACTGATTTTGGACCAGAAACTGAGAAGATAATCGAACCTGAGTATGGACACCAGAGAAAATGGGTAGATGCATGTAAGGCGGGATTCAACAGTAAAGAACATTTAGCACTTACTTCTTCTTTTGACTATGCTGGACCTATGACTGAAACAGTTTTAATGGGGAATTTAGCTATTCGAAGCTTTATGCTAAGAAAAGAATCTAGTAGTGGGCAAATGAATTATTACGCTAGAAAAAAGCTTCTTTGGGATGGTGAAAATATGAGAATTACCAATCTGGATGCTGCAAATCAATTTGTGACCAGAGAATATAGGACTGGATTTACGATTTAGGCTTTATTATTTTAAAAGAGGATTACTTGTTTACTGTATTCTAATTCAGTAAAATAAATTAAAAAAGGCACTCGAGCCATCCAATTTAGTTTACTTTTGCCGTCATAATTTAATGTATGACAACTTTCAAGTCCCTAGGGCTCAACGCGCAACTAATAAATGCCGTAGAAAAATTAGGATTCGAAACTCCAACAGAAGTCCAAAGTAAAGTAATTCCTCTATTACTTAATGATAAAACTGATTTAGTAGCATTAGCACAAACAGGCACTGGAAAAACAGCTGCCTTTGGATTTCCAATGCTGCAAAATCTAGATTTAGATAATAGGAAAACACAAGGACTTATTCTTTCACCCACTCGTGAACTTTGTTTGCAAATTACAAATGAAATAGAACATTACGGTAGCGAAATAAAAAAACTAAATATTGTTGCTGTATATGGTGGTGCTAATATTACAGAACAAGCCAAAAAAATAAAACGAGGTGCGCACCTAGTAGTTGCTACTCCTGGAAGATTAAAAGATATGATCAGGCGAAAACTGGTAGATATCGGTTCCATTAATTTTTGTGTTTTAGACGAAGCTGATGAAATGTTAAATATGGGGTTTTATGAGGATATAAAATCTATTCTCAACCATACTCCAAAGACGAAGAGTTCTTGGTTATTTTCTGCTACAATGCCACCAGAAGTTCATGCGATCGCTAAAAAGTTCATGAGCGCTCCTGTAGAGATTACCGTTGGAACAAAAAATGCTGGAACAAAAAATGTAGATCATCAATATTTTACTATTTCTGCCAGGGAGCGCTATACTGCTTTAAGAGCAGTTTTAGGAATGAATCCCAATATTTTTGGATGTGTATTCTGTAGAACCAAAATTGAAACTCAAAAAGTTGCTGAAAAATTAATCCAAGACGGTCATAAAGCTGCTGCAATTCATGGTGATTTGAGTCAAAATCAAAGGGATGCAGTGATGCAGTCTTTCAGGAAGAAAAAAATTCAACTGCTTGTTGCAACTGATGTTGCAGCTCGTGGGATTGATGTTGAGGACATTACTCATGTAATTAATTACCAATTTCCAGATGAGATTGAAACATACACCCATCGAAGTGGAAGAACTGGTAGAGCTGGTAAACTAGGGACTTCAATTATTTTCTTGACAAAGTCTGATAAAAGAAAAATCAAATTGATTGAAAATAAACTTCAAACAAAGCTTACTGAGATTGAAATGCCTTCAGCTAAAGAAATTTTTAAAAATAAAGTTCAGCATTGGATTAAGCAAATAAAAAACACTCCTGTAAAAAGTGATCTACAACCCTATTTAGGTGATGTTCAAAAGGGATTTGAGGATCTAGATAAAGAAACATTAATTGAATTAATGCTTTCTAAAGAGTTTCTTAATTTCGATTTAAACCCAAAGAACTTAAGTTTAAACCAAGAAAAAAACTCAGACAAAAGTTCAGATAGAAAAATTAATGCCCCTAAAGACAAGGATCGATTTTTTATCAATGTTGGAGCTAGAGACCAATATGAATGGACTACACTTAAAGATTTTATCCGTTCTTATCTCAATTTAGGAATGGAAGATGTTTTTCAAGTAGAGGTAATGAAAAACTTTTCATTTTTCTCTACCCACAAAAAGCATAGAGATCTCGTATTAAAATCTTTCGAAAACCTCAACTTAGACAGTAGAAGGATTTCGGTAGAACTAACTAAAAAGGGTAAAACTTTCTCTCCAAAAAAGAAGAAAAAGTCTAATTATGGTACTAAATCTAAAAAAAGATTTAATTAAAAACTAAAGCTTTCGCATCCAAATATTCCTGTAACTCACAAGGTCACTGTGGTCCTGAAGCATCAGACTTCGACGCTTGTCCCCACCTGAAAAACCATGCATAACATTACGTCCTTTTTTAGGCCTCCCTATATATTCTGTAGTTCCCTGAATTTCTACAGAATTTTGTATAAGAATTCCGTTATGAAAAACAATAAAACTACCTGGCTTAATTTCGTCACCATTATCATTGAATTCTGGAACATTAAAAACGATATCGTAAACTTGCCATTCCCCTGTGGGTCGCATTGCGTTTACCAAAGGAATATATTGCTTATAAATCGACCCTGCCTGACCATTTGAATAGGTTCTGTTTTGATAACTATCCAACACTTGAATCTCATATCGGCGTTGGAAAAAAATTCCACTATTTCCTCTTCCTTGTCCTTCACCTTTAATAACTGTTGGAGACTTCCATTCAATATGAAGTTGGACTGAGCCGTGTTCATCTATAGTTTCAATTCCTCCTTTACCTGGTTTTACTGTCATGCTTTTATCAGGATTTAATGTCCATTCAACGTCACCTTGTGTTCGCTCACTTCTCCATTTTGAAAAATCAGTTCCATCAAAAAGAATAATCGCATCACTTGGTGGCGATAAAAAGACTCCGGGTTGAACTACTTTAGGTTCAGGTTCCCAGACCTCGGTCTCTTCGGGTTTCATTTTACTTTGACCAAATACAAATTGTATTATTAAAAAAAAGATTATAAAATATTTCATATTACTCAAGATTTATATTGAAGGGAGATAATACCCATTATGATATGTGTTTGTGAGGTATTTATTGTTTATAGCTGAATTAGTAAACCCTTTAATTACAGGATCCCAATATAATTTTTCGCCCGAGCGATAGGAAATATTGCCCATTTGGGCGACAGTTGCAACATGAGCTCCTTCTTGAATAGAACAATTAACTAGTTTAGGGTTATTAGCTCTAATTGCATTCACAAAGTTTTGTGCATGTTTATCTAAACCTCTATCAGAGGGTTTAACCAATGGTTTGGCTACTTTGTTTTTACTTCTTCTCTCTTCAATAACTTCCCAACCACCACGATTTAAAATAAGCGTAGCATTATTTCCAATAAATGCAATTCCATGATCTCTTCCATAAGACCCATTATCAATTCCCATAGCAGAATCCCAAACTAAATTAAATTCATCAAATTCGTAGAGGGTTGTCAATGTATCTGGTGTTTCTTCAGCTAGGTTAGGGTATGCGAATTTACCCCCCAGACCAACAATTGTTTTAGGGAGAGAGGCTTCCATTCCAAGAAGGGCATAATCCAAAAGATGGACTCCCCAATCGGTCATTAGGCCACCAGCATAATCCCAAAACCAACGAAAGTGAAAATGAAATCGACTTGAATTAAATGGCTTATTCGGAGCAGGACCCAACCAACTCTTATAATCTACGCCCTTTGGTGGAGTGCTATTTGCTACAATTGGATCTGGTCGCATCCACCCTTGATAACACCATACTTTTACGGTACGAATCGGTCCTAGAATACCAGATTTAACAAATTTAACTGCCTCTTGAAAGTGCTGCTGACTTCGTTGCCATTGACCAACTTGAACAACATTACCATAATATTCTTGTGCAGCTACCATTGCTCGACATTCTCCTACTGAATTACCAATTGGTTTTTCACAGTATACATGCTTACCTGCTTCCGAGGCATGAATCATCATTAAAGCATGCCAATGATCAGGAGAACCTATAACAACTAGATCAACATTTTTCTGATCAAGAAGTTTTCTGTAATCTGAAAAAGTTTTAACTTTTATTCCCTCTGTTTTCATTTCAGCTTCACGCTTTTCCAAAACATTTTGATCAACATCACAAATTGCAGTTAATTTTACACCAGGTATTCTTAGAAGTGCTTTGGTATCTGACCAACCCATACCATTAATACCAATAGCACCAATATTAATAGTGTCATTTGCACCTAAAATCATCGCTCCCCTTTCTATGGATTTATATCCAGGAAATACTAATCCTGCTCCTGTCATTAAAGCAGATTGCTTTATAAAATTTTTACGATTCATAATTTTACCTCTAATAAGTTTTTCAAAACTAAAATATAATACTTTTTAAAATAATAATACAATTCTATCATGCTGACATTTTAATATTCAAAAGAAGATGTTTTTATATATTTAATTTTAAATGAATTAAATGGAGATAGTAATAGTATATTTTGAAAAGATCCCTCGTCTTCAGAGAAGTTTAATTTTGATTGGAGGACTCTGTTTTTTTCGATTTTAAAATTATTTTTTCAGTTTTCAATATAAAAGTGAAGACATGTACTTCTTAATATATTTTTGCATTTTTAATTTAAAATTTTAAAAGGGATCTAAAAATTTAGTTTTAAAAAAAAAATAATTTGCATTATGTTTAAAGTAATATTTCACCAAAATATTTTATTGTAAACCTTTGTATTTTAAATGAAAACAAGTAGTCTAAATTTTAAGGTTTAATTATTGTCAAACTAATCATTTAGTTTTTTTGACGAAAAAGCTAATAATAAAATTTATTATCTGTTGAAACAACATTTACAGCATTACTCAAAATCGTCACTGGTAAATGAAATGACTCCTAGGAAATTAGGAGAGATAAAAGTTCTTTCACTGGGTGTGAGATTTGAATACCAGTGTCCATATCTTTAAGAACAAATTCTTTTTTTTCTATTTCTTGAGATCCAATTAAAATAACTCTGGCTATTTTTTTATCATTTGCGTAGGCTAATTGTTTTTTTAATTTTACCTCATTAGGGTATAGTTCACATGCAATCCCATGTGACCTAAGTTTATTCATATACTTATAGGCTATTGCAACTGAAGCGTCACCAAAATTAGCAAACAAAATATTAGCAGAAGTTTGCAAGGTTTCAGGAAATAATTCTAAAGCCTCCATAACAAGGTAGATCCTCTCAAAACCAAATGAAACTCCTATTCCACTCATATTTTTCAATCCAAATTTTCCAGTTAAATCATCGTAACGACCACCTCCTCCGATAGAACCCATTTTGACTGTCTCAGGAGCACTCACCTCAACTATCATTCCTGTATAATAATGCAATCCTCTGGCTAGTGTTATGTCAAAGTCTAGAACTACGCTTTCCAAAGGTGAAGATTCCAATTGTGACAAAATGAATTTTAATTCATTAATCCCCTCAAGACCATCATCTTGATTAACCAACAACTTTTCTAAAGTATTTAACTGTTCAGATGTACTGCCTTTTAATTCTAAAAGTTTTTCAATAGTATCTAATGCGTTTTCACTAAAATCATTCGCCTGAAGTTCTTTAAGAACTCCTTCTTTTCCAATTTTATTCAACTTGTCTAAAGTTAAGGTAAAACTTGTAAGCTTTGATTCGACTCCTAAAAATCCTACAATTCCAGCTAAAATTTTTCTGTGATTAATTTTTATTGAAACTCCATCCATTTTAAGCTTTGAAAAGACATTATCGTAGAGTGAAAGCATCTCAATTTCTTGCCATAACGAATTGTTTCCTACAATATCAGCATCACATTGATAAAACTCCTGAAAGCGACCATGCTGTGGTCTGTCGGCTCTCCAAACGGGTTGGATTTGATACCGTCGGAAAGGAAATGAAAGTTCGTTTTGATGCTGTGCAACATAACGTGCAAAGGGGACTGTCAAGTCATAACGAAGTGCTTTTTCAGACAACGAATGAACAAATTTTTGGTATAATCCTTGAGTCAAAGCCTCTACGTCTGCCTTTTTTACTTTTTCACCAGAATTTATGATTTTAAAAACCAATCGATCACTTTCTTCCCCATAAATACCAGTAAGTGTTTCTAACCTTTCAAAAGAAGGAGTCTCAATAGGTTGAAACCCATAGGTTTCAAAAGCCTCTTGTAGCAATTGTTTAAGGTATGTTCGCCTGGCAACTTCTAATGAAGAAAAATCACGTGTTCCTTTTGAAGTTATAGGTTTTATTGACATAAATATATTTGAATTACAAATATCCTCTATTTTGCTGAATTTGAAAAATAAGTTTCTAAAACCTTGAATCGATTTCCATCAGTCTGAATCGCTCCTTTTTTTAGATAAGAGTATACAAAGTCATTCTTGGACGAATCATATTTTTTCGATCCCATATATATTGTAACATTATCTGAATCAAAATGTTTTAAAATCCACTCAAAACCCTCTGACGAAGCGAAGTCAATTTCTTTATTAGAAACTTTAACTACGATTGCAGAAGCTTTATCGTCATCATTTTTAAATAAAAACAATTGGTCTCTTGAAATATGCTCTAAAAATTTACATTCACTTATAATTTTATCCCATACTAAATCACTGAATAAATCGAGCAAATCATCTACATGTTTTGGCTTACTTTCTTTTATCTTCTCCCAATTGGAATAATCTAATCCTTGAGTTGCTAAAAAAACAGCAAACTCTTGATGTAATTCTTCAAACTGTTCGTGAGTAAGTTTGTGGTATTTCAAAATATTATATAAAAAATCCGCTTAAAGCGGACTTTTAATCAATTATAATTTCACTTTAGGGTCTGGTATGATTTCAAATGGGAATTCAAAACTAACCTCTCTGTGTAAACGAATTGAAGCAACATATTTTCCTAAACGTTTAATACTTTTTCCAGGTAAGAAAATATGTTTTTTGTCTAGTTCGCTTGATTTAGCACTAATTAATTTAGCTAAATCAGCATTAGTAACTGAGCCAAATAATTTATCTCCAGAGCCTACTTTAGAGGGTACTTTTATTTCAAGTGCTTTGATTTCCTCAGCTATTGCCTGTGCAGCTGCAATGATTGACTTTTCCTTGAATGCTCTTTGCTTTAAATTTTCTGCTAAAATTTTTCTGGCAGATAAAGTAGCCATTACAGCCTTACCCTGGGGGATCAAAAAGTTACGCCCGTAACCATTTTTGACTATGACAATTTCATCTTTGAATCCAAGATTTTGAACGTCTTCTTTTAGTATTAATTCCATGATGAATGCTTTAATTATTTTAACATATCCGCGACATAAGGCATTAGCGCCAAATGACGAGCTCTTTTTACAGCAACAGAAACTTTTCGCTGGTACTTAAGAGATGTTCCTGTTAACCTCCTAGGTAAAATCTTACCTTGTTCATTTACAAACTTAATTAAAAAATCTGCGTCTTTGTAATCTACATGCTTGATTCCAGACCGCTTAAAACGACAATATTTTTTCTGAGTCGTAGTGTCAATATTTAAGGGTGTTAGATACCTTATTTCACCTTCTTTCTTTCCTGAGTTTTGTTCTTCAATCTTAGACATAACTTATACTTTAGTTTTAGCTTTAACTTTGTTTCGTTTTCTTCTTTTTTCTGCCCAAGCAAGTGCATGTTTGTCAAGCTTCACTGTAAGATAACGCATTACGCGTTCATCACGACGAAATTCTATCTCTAATGGCTCGATTGATTCATGTGGTGCTGCAAATTCAAAAAGATGATAAAAGCCACTCTTTTTATTTTCAATAGGATAGGATAGCTTCTTAAGACCCCAATTTTCTTGGCTATTTATTTTGCCCTTTTGAGTCTTAATAATATCTATAAACTTTTGAACTGCCTCCTCCACCTGAGTTTCAGACAGAACGGGATTTAAAATGAAAACAGTTTCGTATTGATTCATAATCTTAATTTTGGTTGGCAAAAATAGAGTATTAAGTACACTATACCAAATAATTTTAGGGCATAAAATTTTTTCTATGTTTGTATGTTAAGTATATACAAATGCTCCTCAATTATTATAATTGATCCCAATCCAGTCCAAAGGTTTGATTTACTCCAATTTTCCAAAAAAATTAAAGCATTAAAACTCAAAGGAGAGTTTTTAAAAATTTTTCTAAAAATCAAAGAAACTAAGCTTACATCCCAGCCATTCCCACATCTTTTGCTTAGCTGAGAATAAGAAAGGCTCCCAAAATCAACCTCATTATCATCAAAGCCCATTAATCTATATTGCTCACTCACAGATGCTTTTCTAACTCTATATTCTCCTTTAATTGGTGGTTCTACAATTCTTAATGAATTATGGTGAGGTTCTGTTATAGTTATACAGACACCATCTTTCTTAACCTTTTTATTATAAACATCAAAACAAAGAGGCTCATCAACATTGAAGTCAACTTTATGTATTTCAATTAGCCTATCAATTTGTTTTTTTGTTAAGTATAGTGATGGTTCGATCTCCTTATCTAAAAAATCTTTAATTCTTTTTTTTAATTCAATTTTATTTGGACTTAACACAAAGTTTTCATCAAAATTTTTGTCAAAAGTGGCAAATATCCAAAGTCTTTCTCTATTTTGAGGAATACCATAATTTTTGGTGTTTAACACATCATAATATACTTTATACCCAATGTTTTTTAGTTCACTTATTATTTTATCTAAGGTTGGCTTGTGTCTCTTTGTGTTTAATCCTTTAACATTTTCTAATAGAATATATTTTGGTTTTTTATGCTCTACAATTCTAACAATATCATAGAACAAAGTACCTCTGATATCCAATTCGCCTAATCCTAAACCTGCAGAAGAGAATGGTTGACATGGAAATCCACCACAAAACAAATCAAAATCCTCAATATCTTCTACACTTAACTTTGTTATATCCCCATAATTCTTACTATTGGGAAAATTTAGGTCATATAATTCTATTGCAAACTTGTCAACCTCAGAATACCCATTAATTTCAAAGTTTACTCCACTTTTTTTTAACCCAAAATGCGCTCCACCATAACCACAAAAAGCTTCAAAAACCTTTAATTTTTTCATTCTTAAGTTTAATTTTGATAAAAATAAACACTCATTTATTTCATTCCAAAGAAAAACATATTTAGTTATCATAAATTATTTATATAATAACTTAGTTTAGGGCTTAGAATATAAAGAAGAAAAAGTCAGTGGAAGAGAAAATAATAAAAACCTTTTAAAATAATATAAGGAACACACAAAACATCAATAAAACAGTTGGCTAAGAATAAAAAATTCAATTTAGAAATAATGTAAATATTATTGGAAAAGAAAAAAGTCAGATTATTGAAATCAAACATAATTTAAGGACTGAAAAAATTCCTGCTGCTAACATTAAATGGATTGAGGCAATGGGAGATTATGTTAAAATAATTACTCCTGAAAAAAAATATTTGTCATTATCTAGTATGAAAGCTTTCTTAAGTAAATTACCTGAAAATCAATTTTTGAGAATACATAAATCTTTTATCATTAAAATAAACAAAGTGATAAATTACTCTTCTTCAAAAGTTAATGTTGAAGGTGTTGAATTACCTGTAAGCATGTTTAGAAAAAAAGATTTTCGTCAAACAATCAGTCAAATTTAATAAGGATCAACATCAAAATTTACACGAGCGCTTCTAAAAGCAGTAATGGCTTGAAAACTTTTATAAGTTTTAAACAAAATATTTTTTAGAGAAGTTGCTGATAGGTCATGATCAATTTTAATCAATATTTGCTTTTGATACTGATTTCGAACTCTGGATACCAAAGGAAAAACTGGTCCAAGAATCGTTCCTTTATAAGATTGCTTTACTACATTAACAAACCAGTCTGCAGCTAAGTTGATGGTTTCAAACTGCCTGCATTTTAATGTAATTTGAATCATCCTGTAATAGGGAGGATATCGATATTGTATGCGTTCATTTTTTTGTACTGAAAACAAGCCCTCATAGTCATGTTCCAAAACCTGTTTGAGTGTAGGATGATTATGCTGATATGTTTGCATGAGCACACGTCCTTTTTGATCGGACCTACCTGCCCTTCCTGCTACCTGACAAAGCATTTGAAAACTTCGTTCATGTGCTCTGAAATCAGGGAAATTAAGTGCATGATCTGCATTAATAACTCCAACTAATAATACATTTCTAAAGTTTAGGCCTTTGACTACCATCTGGGTACCAACAAGTACTTGAATTTCTTCTCTAACAAAAGATTCTATAATTTTATTGAATCCCCACTTTCCTCTAGTGCTATCCCAGTCCATTCTACCAACTTTGACCTCTGGAAAAATTTGATTCACATTCTCTTCAATCTGCTGTGTTCCAACACCTTTCGTTGTAAGGGTATGCATACCACATGCATGACATTGTTGAGGCATTGGAATATGATAGCTACAATAATGACAACGCAATTGCTGATGAATTTGATGATAGGTAAGTGAAACATCACATTGGGTGCATTGAGGGGAATGTCCACAGCTTGTGCATTCTAATATGGGAGCATAACCACGTCGGTTTTGAAAAAGAATAACTTGCTTTTTTTTTGTAAATGTTTGTTGCATTGCCTCAATTAATGTATTTGAAAACACTCCTTTCATTTGTTTTTTCTTTTGTGTCTCTTTCAGATTGATCAATTCTATTTTTGGCAAGGAAACTCCCCCAAATCGTTCAGTAAGTTTTACCCATCCATATTTTCCATTCCTTGCGTTTTCTGCACTTTCCAAGGAAGGAGTTGCAGATCCTAAAAGTACTTTTGCATTAAAAATTTTAGCAAGATAAATCACACTATCTCTAGCTTGGTATCTGGGAGCTGGATCAAATTGTTTGTATGAATTTTCGTGCTCTTCATCTACAATAACCAATCCTAGATCTTGAAAAGGCAAGAGAATTGCTGAACGTGCTCCAACAATTACTTGACCTTTCTTTTTTGAATTCAATACAGTCATCCAAACCTCAGCACGCTCATGAATTGAAAACTTAGAATGGTAAACTAAAACCTGGTCACCAAAACATGAAATCAATCGATCTACAATTTGTGGGGTTAGAGAAATCTCGGGAACCAAATATAAAACTTGCTTACCTTCTTGTAATTGTTTATCTATTAGATCAATGTAAACTTCCGTTTTACCAGAAGATGTAACTCCCTCAAATAATACAACTTGTTTTTTCTTTAATTTTTTTTTAATTTCATAGTAAGCATTGTATTGGGCTTCGGATAGTTGGTTTTTTTTAGATATTATTTTTTTTAAGGGATAAAGTTCGCGTAAAACTTCTTGATAGCTTTCCTCTAAAATACCCTTGTCTACCAAGGCTTTTATAGGGCCACTATTTATCTTTAAGTAAGATCTTAAATCTTCTACCTTAGACCATGAGCCACTATCAAGTTTAAGACTAAAAATTCTCATGATGACTTCTAACTGCTTGGGAGCACGTCTTAAACTCTCAAAAAGTAATTGTAGTTGTGCATCCTTATCATAATCTGGATGTAACCTTACAAATCTTACTTTTTTAGGCTTATACTTTTCTTCTATTTTTTGATGTATCATTACCACACCCTTTTGCATCATGTCGACTATCAAAGGCATTACTCGCTTTCTGTCTGTGATTTTAGCTATATCGTCTAATGAAAGTGCTTGCTTATGTAAAGCCTCATAAACCAAAAATTGTAAATCTGATAGCTTATCTAAAACAGTTTTCTCCACCTCTTTAATTACAATTAAAGTTTCACTTTCAAGTAAAAGTGCAGCAGGAATAGAAGCTCGCATAACCTCCCCATGAGAACACATATAATAAGATGTAATCCAGGACCAGAATTCCAATTGCATTTTAGTTACACAAGGTTTTTCATCTAAAATCATCCCGATGGGTTTTGGGTCATAGGTCAGAGGAGCAACTTGATGAATCCGAACAATAATTGCGGTATACATTTTATGTTTCCCAAATGGAACTGCCAATCGAAACCCTGGAGCTAAACGCTCAGCATCTTCACTGTAAAGCTTGTATGTATAAGCCTTAGGAAGGGGTAAAGGTAATATGACATCTACAAAATATGCTGGCGCAACTGATGCCTTAATCTTCATCTGACAAAATCTTAGGTTCTCTTTTAAAACGAGAGAGCGTTGCGTTTAATTCAAAGCCCAATAAAAGAATATTAGAATTGATCCATATATATAGCAGGAAAATCAATAGAGCTCCTATTGATCCATAAAGCTGATTATAAGTTGAGAAATTATCGATGTATACTCCAAACCCATAAGTGGTAAAGAAAAATAATAAAATAGTCATCAAAGCACCAGGTGAAAAGAAACGAATTTTACGCCCTTCAATAGTTCCATAATAATAAAGCATGCTTATTACAATATAAATAAATGTGCCAAAAAAGGCATATTGTACTATTCGTGTCCATCTTATTTCAGAGGCAATAAGGGAATCCAGATTATTTAAAATATAGAACTCCAAATAAAAAAAGATGATTACTGAAGACAATGATAATATTGCTATAACAACGCTTAGTAGGATAGAGAGCATATACTGGCGGAAAAAATTTCTTGAAAAATTGACGTGATACGAACCTTCAAAACTTCCAAAAATTGCAGATATACCATTTGCTGATAAAAAAATTGACAATAAGAATACTGAAGAAAGTAATCCTCCTCTTGGTTTATTTCGAATATCCTCAAAAACCTGAGTGAAGAATGTCTGTGTATCAGTTGGTAAAAAAAGTTCAAGATAATTAAGAAAGGTTTCATCAAAATTATCAATCCGTATAAAAGGAATCATGTCTATAAAAGGAATAAGATTCAGTATAAATAGTAAAAAAGGGAAAAGCGCCATAAAGAAACTAAAGGAAATACTTCCTGCTCTGGAAGAAAGAGTTCCTTTAAAAATACCTATAACATACATTTCAAGAAGATCGTAAACAGAGAAACCGTAAAAACCAGGAAGCTTGATAGCTTTAAGAAATTCTACAATTGACTTTACAAGACGTAATTGTAAAAATTTAGGCATGACTTTATGGATATTGTTTTACAAAGATAATCGGCAAAATCATTTTAGATGACATTTAAGGTAAAAATACATAAGCTTTGTAACTTTATAGAGATATGAAAATTAAACTACTGTGTGTGGGAAAAAACAACCGGTCTTTCTGGTTAAAGTCTTTAGAAAATTATTCTAACCGAATCAACTTTTACACTTCATTTGGAATTGAATATGTTTCAGAAGGAAAATCGGGGAAAAAGAGCATTCCCGGTCTTATTAAAAAAGAGGAGGGCAAAAAGCTTATATTAAAAATCAGAAAAGATGATTTTGTGGTGTTATTAGATGAAGAAGGAAAATCATTAAACTCTTCAGCTTTTGCTAAAACAATTAGAAATTATCAAAACAAAGGTATGCAAAGCCTTGTATTTGTTATTGGTGGTGCATATGGATTTTCTGATCAGATTTATGCTAAATTTTCCAACCGAATGCGCTTATCCGATATGACATTTTCACATCAAATGATCCGTTTGTTTTTTTGCGAACAACTTTACAGAGCCTATACCATTATTAATAATCATCCATATCACAATTCCTAATGAAACTAATTTTTGCAACACATAACCTAAATAAGGTTGAGGAGGTCAATCAGCTCTTACCCAAATCAATATCTTTATTGAGTTTAAATGACATAGGATGTCATAAAGAGATTAAAGAAACAGGAAAAACCTTTAAAGAAAATGCAAAGATAAAAGCTGATTTTATAAGATATAAATATGGTTTAGATTGTTTTGCAGATGATTCAGGTTTAGAGATTGAGGCTTTAGATGGGGCACCAGGTATTTATTCTGCAAGATATGCTGGACCAAATAAGAATATGGAAGCTAATATCGAAAAAGTATGGGAAGAACTGAAAGAAATTAATAATACCAGAGCCTGGTTTCATACTGTCTTCTATGTTCACTTCTCTGGCAAAGAATATGAATTATCAGGAAGTGTTGAGGGTTCAATTATTTTAGAAAAAAGAGGAAATAAAGGTTTTGGTTATGATCCAATATTTGTCCCTAAAGGTTATAAAAAAACCTTTGCGGAACTTGGAGATAATGTGAAAAATAAGATTGGTCATCGTGCTATTGCTTCCCAATCATTAATAAGGATTTTAACTTACTTATAAAGGCGCTCACTTTTATTTTTTGGTTCTAATAAATTCCGTGTTTTTTTTGACTAATTTTATGATATGAAAAAGATCTGGGGGATGCTCTTTTTAATTGTATCCTATGCAAGTTTTGGACAAAATAAATTTACTGCAGTTGTAAAAAATGAAACAACAGGTCTATCTATGCCTAGTGTACACATTTTAAACTTAACAAAAGTTATAGGAACCATTTCAGATCAAAAAGGTTCTTTTGAGATAGAAGTAAAAGCTAATGATACATTGTACTTTTCTTACCTTGGGTATAAGCCCTTAAAAATTGCCGTCACTAATGACATGATTAAATTTGGTAATGCCGAATTTAATATGACAGAATTGGCATTTGCACTTGAAGAAATTGTGGTTCGCCCATATAAACTTACAGGTTATTTAGATATTGATGTTCGCAACGCACCAATCAATACAGCAAGAAGGTACAGTATTTCAGGATTACCAAATAGAGGATATGAGGCAGGAAATCAGAATCCAACAGCTATATCTAAAGCACTTGGGAATATTTTTAACCCTGCTGATTTTCTGAATAATGTCTTTGGTAAAAATCCAAATGAGATGCGTAAACTTAAAAAAATGCGTGAGGACGATGAAATTAAAAACTTATTGGCTAGTAAGTTTGATCGACAAGTTTTAATGCAACTCCTTGGGTTAAATCGATTGGATATTGACGAAATTCTAAGAAATTGTAATTATTCTGATGTTTTTATGAAAGAAGCAAACGATTTACAGATCCTTGAAGCAATTAGTAAGTGTTATGATGAATATAGAATATTGAAATTGTAAAATGCTATAAGTAATATAATAGTTTATCTTAATTCGAATGGTTTTTAAGAATTGATTTCATCCAATCCTATTTTCAATGTATCTTTGCAGCTTCAAACAGAATCAATATGTTGCTAACCGCTTTAAATGCGATTTCGCCTATAGACGGAAGATACCGGTCCAAAACAAAGTTTCTTGCACCTTATTTTTCTGAGGAAGCCCTAATTAAATATAGAGTTCAAGTAGAAGTTGAATATTTTATAGCTTTGTGTGAACTCCCTTTACCTCAACTTGAAGATTTTAACTCTTCTTTATTTGAGGAGTTAAGAAGTATTTATTTACATTTTTCTTCTGATGATGCACTAGAAATCAAATCAATTGAAAACACAACTAACCACGATGTAAAAGCAGTTGAGTATTTTATTAAAAGTGAATTCGACAAACTTGAACTTAATGATTTTAAGGAATTTATTCATTTCGGATTGACTTCACAAGACATAAATAATACCGCTATTCCACTGTCGATTAAAAACGCTGTAGAACAGATTTACCTTCCTCAACTTAATGAAGTAATTGATGGTTTGAATGGAATAGTTGAAGAATACAAAGACATTCCTTTATTGTCAAGAACACATGGACAGCCAGCCACTCCTACCCGATTAGGAAAGGAAATCGATGTTTTTGTTGAGAGAATTAAGAATCAGAAAACCATGCTAATGCGTCTTCCATATAGTGCTAAATTTTCGGGAGCTACTGGTAATTTCAATGCCCATCATGTTGCCTATCCAGAAATAGATTGGAAAGTATTTGGAACTGAATTTGTAGAACAACAATTAGGACTTAATTATTCCTTTCCTACTACCCAAATTGAGCATTATGACTCTTTTGCGGCACTTTGTGATAATTTGAAACGGATCAATTCTATTTTTATAGATTTAAACCGTGACTTATGGCAATATATCTCCATGGATTACTTCAAACAGAAAATTAATCCCAACGAAGTAGGATCCTCTGCTATGCCTCATAAAGTGAATCCAATTGACTTCGAGAATTCTGAAGGTAATCTAGGGATTGCAAATGCTGTTTTTGAATTTTTGGCAAGTAAGCTTCCTGTTTCCAGATTACAACGGGACTTAACTGATAGTACTGTTCTTAGAAATGTTGGAGTACCCTTTGGTCATACACTTATAGGGCTTAAATCGACCTTGAAAGGATTGAAAAAATTAGTGGTAAATACAGCTAAAGTTGAAGATGATCTTAATGCCAATTGGGTGGTAGTAGCTGAAGCCATTCAGACGATTTTGAGAAAAGAGGGTTTCCCAAATCCTTATGAAGCTTTAAAAGAATTGACTCGAACTAATGCAAAAATCAATAGAGAAGTAATTCATCAGTTTATTGATAAACTAGAGATCAATAATGAAGTAAAAACTCAGCTTAAAACAATTACCCCATTTAATTACATAGGGATTTAAATTTTACTGGTTTTTTTTTGAGCTTTTCTTAATAGATCTCCTCCAGGTAAATTCATTTGATCTGTCAATTTTGATATTTTATTAAGATTTATATTACCTTCCAATAGCATAACTATAGCTTTAATTTCACTATCCTTAATATTGAAATTAGATTTTTCAATATCCGAATCAACCTTTTCATTTACGTACATTAAGAGTTGCTCGACATAATCCTCTTTTTTTCCTTCTTTTACATAAAAAGTAATATCTGTTACTTGGTCTTTAATGCTCACCAACTCATCTAAATCTTGTTTTAAAATCTGCTGATTAACCCAATTTAACATTTCATTACTAATTCCTTGATCACTTGAAACCAATACTTTAAATTTTTTTATACTGGTTACCATTTCTAAATATTCTTGAGCTTCTGGATCATCTAAGCTTAAACTCATTTGGCCAAGCATTTTAAACATGTTTGGACTTATTGAGACAAGTGTAACATCATCGTTATTAGCATAACGTTCAAATATACTTTGACCGGAAAGCCAGGAAGAAGTAATTATTAGTAAGATTAATATGAGAGTTTTTTTCATGTTTTTTTTAAAATAGTTTTTTGAATTGTAATATTCCCATGATTTAAATAGGCTATCTTCTTAGCTTCTTTATTCAAACGTCCAGAAACATTTTTTATTTGAATTTTAAATTACACTTTTCGACTTATTGTAATTAAGATGAAATTAAGACTTATATGTTACGGAATTTAATAAAAAATGAATTAAATCCTCAGTTTTGTATAAATTTGAACAAAACAAATCTAGAATGAGTTTGCCCTTATATTGCATTAAGTTTTCAAGAATCCACATTTTAATCACTTTCCTTTTTCTTTTGTCCATAGGTTGTAAAAAAGAAGATGCCCTAGAGGAGACAAATGAGATTGCAAATCAAGATACTGACGATATGGCAATCAGTTTGGAAGGTGATCTCCAAATTAGTGACTTTGTTTGGGAAGGATTAAATACTTATTATTATTGGCAGAAAGATGTACCTAATCTCGCTGACTTAAAAAGATCAGATGAAAAATCTTACGCAAAATTCATTAATAATAATTCAGAACCAGAAGCTTTTTTTGAAAGTCTTAATCATCCAGACGATCGCTTTAGCTGGATACAAGATGACTATGAAGAATTGGAAAATCTTCTTCAAGGAGTTTATTCTAGTAACGGTGTTGAATTTGGGCTTACCTTCGCCTGCAGAGATTGTAATGAAATTATTGGATATGTAAAATATATATTGAAAAACTCTAATGCTTCCGATAAAAATATCAAGCGTGGAGACTTCTTTAATGGTGTTAATGGAATAGAATTGACAATTACTAATTACAGAAACTTGCTTTTTGGCGATGAGTTAACATATACATTGAACATGGCAAGAATTGGAGATAATGGAATTGAAAGCAGCGGAGTTAATGTTGAATTAACAAAGGAGGAAGACTTTGAAACAAACCCAATTCAAGTCAGTAAAATTCTTGAGACCTCAGCTGGAAATGTAGGATACTTAATGTATAACCAATTTGTCATCGATAAAAATACGGATTTGAATAAAGTGTTTGGGGATTTTAAAAATCAGGGAATAAATGAGCTTATAGTAGACTTAAGATATAATGGTGGAGGATCAGTCAGAATGTGTATTGAGCTTGCAAGTATGATTACAGGACAATATACAGGAGAGATTTTTTCTCAAGAACAATGGAATAGTAAACTAACCGAATACCTTGAAGATAGATTTGGTGCTGAAAGTCTTCAGGACAAATTTGTAGACACACTTGAAAATTCTGAAGAATCAATTAACTCCCTTTCACTTAATAGAGTTTTTGTTTTGACTACTAATGAATCTGCCTCAGCAAGTGAATTACTAATCAATAGTCTATCTTCATATATTGATGTGATTCATGTAGGAGAACAAACAACTGGAAAAAATGTGGGTTCAATAACAGTTTATGATTACATCGACAATGATGGAACTAAAAATCCAGATCATAAATATGCTATGCAGCCTATAGTATTAAAAATCGCAAACAAAGATGGTTTCGCAGATTACGCAAATGGGTTAGAGCCCGATGCAGCTATTGACGAAGACATCCAAAACCTTGGAACTTTAGGAGAACTAAATGAACCTTTGCTGTCAACTGCTATTAATATATTATCAGGAACCGCAAAAGTTTCAATACCAGAATCCTCAATATCAAGAGAATTATTAATTAAAGATCAACTACTTTTTAGGTTTCAAGGTATGTATTTGGATCAAAATTGGACCAAAACTCAAGGAAAGTAATAACTTAACCCAGCAATTAAATTTCTTCCTCCTTGTAAAGAAAAAGTTTTGTTTTGTCCAATATATGATTGGCTTGCTATAATTTCTATTGCTGCATACTGCCGAAACAATTCTCCTATTGCTAAATCTTGGAATTTTAATATTCAATCACTATTGATTTTGAAAATAGGTTTTCTAGATTAAGAACATTTTAGTAGGAATCATGAGTAACTTATAGCTACCTCTTCCAAAGAAGTATTTTTTTATAGTTAAACTGTCGATGTATTTTTATTGTGCATGTAGTCAAAGACTAACTTCAAAATATTGAAGGTAGGTCTGCTGACTTTCATTTTAAATTACCTTCCCATAAATAAATGACAGTGTGTGTAGAACAATTTAAATTTCGGGATGACTAAGCATACAGTTGGGAGTACAGCTTTGTATTTCATCATATTCCATTTTAATTGTAAATTAAAAAAAACCACGAATTAAACTTATTTTAATTATAGACTAAAAGAAATGGTTTTAATCTTTTTGAATGAAAACTGTAAAACCGAAGTATAAAATAGATCACCTGCTATAGCATTAACGAAAAATGGTATTGCAAGTACAAAACAAGCCGATAATCCACCCCAATTATGTGGATAATAAAAATACCAAACACCAAGATTACTAAAGACAAAAAATAATGTAGATGCAAGTAAAACATTAGCAAATGATAAAGTCTTTATGTAAAAACTCATGACCGAAATTAAGATAAAAGTGAGATAGATTACTGGCATCAATGAATGCAATCCCAAGAAAATATCTGAAAGAAACATACCTACTAAGGGTATGAGAATTGCAATTCTTTTATTAGAAAAATGAAATCCAGAGAAAAGAGCTATGCTAGTAATCGGAGCGAAGTTTGGTGGGTGAGGTAATAAACGTGTTAATATTGCGATAAATATTAATCCAAAAATAACTTTTATTTCTTCTTTTGACATTGAATTTTATTCATAATAAAATTAGATGAAATCTATTACTTGGTTAAATACATTTTTCTTCTTGCATAGAGATCATAAAATGCATCGTCTTTAAGACTATCAATAAATAAAATACTTTCACCCGTACTTTTCATTTCGGGACCTAATTGCTTGTTGACATTCGGGAACTTATTAAAGGAAAATACTGGTTTCTTGATTGCATAACCTTTTAATTGAGGATTGAATTCAAAGTCACTGACTTTATTTTCCCCAAGCATAACTTTAGTAGCGTAATTAACATAGGGCTCATTATAGGCTTTTGCAATAAAAGGCACTGTTCTTGATGCTCTTGGATTAGCTTCTATAACATATACTTTATCGTCTTTAACCGCGTATTGAATATTTATTAAACCCTGAGTTTTTAAAGCAAGTGCAATATTCTTAGTATGGTCTTTAATTTGTTGGAGTACAAATTCTCCCAAATTAAATACTGGTAAGGTAGCGTTTGAATCTCCTGAGTGGATTCCACAGGGTTCAATATGTTCCATGATGCCTATGATATAAACTTCATTCCCATCACAAATAGCATCAGCTTCACATTCAATTGCCCCGTCTAAGTAGTGATCTAACAATAGCTTATTATTTGGGATTTTTTGGAGTAAATCCACTACATGAGCCTCAAGATCCTCTTTGTTGATCACTATTTTCATTCCCTGCCCTCCCAAAACGTAAGAAGGTCTAACCAAAATAGGAAAATCAAGTTCATCTGAAAGTTGAATAGCTTCATCAGCAGTCTGAGCAACACCAAATTCAGGATAAGGAATTTTGTTGTCCTTTAAAAGTGTAGAAAAGTTTCCCCTGTCTTCAGCTAAATCAAGTGATTCGTAACTTGTACCAATTATTTTAATTCCGTAACGATCTAATTTTTCAGCTAATTTAAGTGCCGTTTGACCCCCTAATTGAACAATGACACCTTCAGGTTTTTCATGTTGGATAATATCAAAAATATGTTCCCAAAAAACAGGCTCAAAATAAAGCTTATCAGCTACATCAAAATCTGTAGAAACTGTTTCTGGATTACAATTTATCATAATGGTTTCATAGTTACACTCACTTGCTGCTAAAACCCCATGAACACAACAATAATCAAATTCAATTCCTTGGCCAATTCTATTTGGACCTGAACCAAGAACTACAATCTTTTTCCGGTCAGTCACTTTACTTTCATTATCACAATAGGGTGCTCCTCCTTTTTTCTCAATTTGTGCTTCAAAAGTTGAATAATAGTAAGGAGTCTTAGCGGCAAATTCTGCTGCACAAGTATCTACTAATTTGTAAACACGTTGAATCCCAAAATCATTTCTCTTTTTGTAAACTTGACTTTCTAAACATTTAAGCATGTGCGCCACCTGTCTATCAGCGAATCCTTTTTGTTTAGCTTCAAGTAATAATACTGAGTCAATTGTGTCGATGTCAAAATTTGAAATCTCTAGTTCTAAGAAATATAATTCCTCATATTGTCTTAAAAACCACATGTCAATTTTTGTGATTTCGTGGATACGGTTCAAGGGAATACCTATTTGAATTGCATCGTATATTACAAAAACACGGTCCCAACTTGCAAAAGTTAATTTTTCAATTATTTGATCGTATACTTTTATGCCTTTTCCATCGGCACCTAAACCATTTCTTTTAACTTCTAAAGACTGAGTTGCTTTGTGGAGGGCTTCTTGAAAAGAACGACCAATTCCCATTACTTCTCCAACTGCCTTCATCTGTAATCCTAAAGTACGATCAGAGCCCTCAAACTTATCAAAGTTCCAACGTGGAATCTTTACAATGACATAATCAAGTGTAGGTTCAAACAAGGCAGAAGTAGATTTAGTAATCTGATTATCAAGCTCATCTAAGCAGTAGCCAATAGCAAGTTTGGAGGCAACTTTTGCAATTGGATATCCTGTTGCCTTACTTGCAAGTGCAGAAGAACGTGATACCCGTGGGTTGATCTCAATGGCAATTATATCTTCTTTTTCATCGGGACTTACAGCAAACTGTACATTACATCCTCCAGAAAAATCTCCAATACTTCGCATCATTTTCATGGCCATATCGCGCATTTTTTGGAAAGTAGTATCCGATAAGGTCATTGCAGGAGCAACTGTAATGGAATCTCCAGTATGAATCCCCATAGGATCCATATTTTCTATTGAACAAATTATGACAACATTGTCATTTTTATCCCGAAGAAGTTCCAACTCATACTCTTTCCAACCCATCATAGCCTTATCAATCATAACTTCGTGAATAGGTGAAATTTCAAGCCCACGTCGCATCAATTCATCAAAATCTTCCTCGTTATAAACAATTGCCGCACCAGCACCACCAAGAGTATATGATGCACGGATACAAAGTGGAAAACCAAATTCCTGGGCAATTTCTTTGCCTCTAAGGAAAGATGTTGCTGTGGCTTGTGGTGCCATTGGGACATCTATTTCTTCCATTAGTTCTCGGAACTTCTCACGGTTCTCTGTAATATTAATTGCGTCGATATTAACCCCAATAAGCTTTACCCCAAAGTCTTTCCAAATACCTTTTTCATCTGCCTCAATACATAGGTTAAGGGCTGTTTGTCCTCCCATTGTAGGAAGTACAGCATCAACTTGTGGATGCTCCTTTAAAACTCGAATTATCGACTTGCTTGTAAGTGGAAGTAAATACACATGATCAGCCATAGTAGGATCGGTCATGATAGTTGCTGGATTAGAATTAATTAACACAGTTTCAATCCCATCTTCTCTCAATGATCTAAGGGCTTGGGTTCCTGAATAGTCAAATTCACAGGCTTGACCAATTACAATTGGTCCTGAACCAATTACTAAAATACTTTTGATTGAGTCTACTTTTGGCATAGAAAATTATATAGATTATGAAGATAAAAAAAAGGCGCTACTTCCAAAAAAGTAACACCTCTAAAATAGGATATAATTGCGATCATTTTTTATGGCGCGGTTCAGATGAAACAGATATTTTTTTTCTGCCCTTTGATCTTCGAGCTGCTAGAACTTTTCGTCCATTTGCAGAAGCCATGCGTTCACGAAAACCATGCTTGTTTCTTCTTTTTCTTTTCGATGGTTGGAATGTTCTTTTCATAATGCACTCACATTGGGATAGTATTCCTTTTTTTGAATCGAGCAAATATACAACAACTTTTTAGTCTTCCAAGCTTGCAATAAACAATTCGCGATTGATTTTTTTTACCTTTGTAAAAAATAAAAATATGTTTCCAAAAGTCATAAAGCTCATTCTTTCTATGATATCTCTAGGCTATGCTATATATCAGTTTACAGATAACTATATTGGTAATGGTGTTTTATTTGTTATTTTATCCGGAATGTTCATCCTTGTCTACTTTAAAAACGAAATTATTTTTCTTTCTTTTCTAAGGCTTCGTAAGCAAGATTTTGTTGGAACCGAAAAATGGCTAAATCGTATTCCAAATGTTGAAAAAAATCTGGTACGAAAACAGCAAGGTTATTATAATTATCTCATGGGAATTATTCAATCCCAAAAAAATCTTACTCAAGCAGAAAAATATTTTAAAGCTTCTCTGAAACTAGGACTTTCTATGAACCATGATTTGGCTATGGCTAAAATGAGTTTAGCAGGAATATACATGCAAAAAAGAAGAAAACGAGAGGCAAAACAGCTTTTGACAGAGGCTAAAAAATTAGACAAACACGGAATGTTAGCTGGTCAAATGAAAATGATTCAGCAACAGATGAAAAAGATTTAATAAATTCCTTTCTCTGGGATTGCGATTTCGTAATACTTTCTCGATTTATTATTAAGGTGGTTTTCAATTAACCATGGATTGTGAATCTTAATGATTTTATAGTTTACAGATTGGTCTTTAGCAAACCTAGCAATGTTATTAATTGCCGTATCTAAACCTATTTTCCTTTTAGGTATTTGCTGATACAAGTCTTCAGGTTTATATATATAACCATAGCGCTGAGGATTAGACATAATTTCTTTAACTGCCAAAATTCGGAATATATAACGACTAGTTTCAGTATTTAATAATAGGTCATAGTAGTTATCTGTAATTTGTCTTTTTAATAAACGATCTATGCCAAATATACCTCTGTTATATGAGGCTGCTGCTAACGTCCACGAACCAAATCGTTTTTTTGCTTTCTTAAGGTAAGTGCATGCTACTCTCGTAGATTTTTCGATATGGTAGCGTTCATCAACATTGGAGTTTACCTCTAAACCATATTCCCTAGCAGTGTCAGGCATGATTTGCCAAAAACCCTTTGCTCCTCTGGGTGAACGAACATTTTCTAAGGAACTTTCGATTACAGCCAAATATTTAAAATCGTCAGGTAATCCCTCTTCTTTAAGGATTTCTTCAATCAAAGGAAAATATTTATTGGCTCGCTTAAGCAATAACATCATATTAGACTGCCAATAAGTATTAACCAACAACTCTTTATCTAAACGCTCTCTTATATCGGGCTTATCTAAAGGAACTGCTTCGTATGAAAACTCGATACTAGTGGGTAATTTTAAAGCATAAACATTGTAAGTATCTTCTCCATGTGAATTAAAAGCTGTTAATTTTTTCAATTCAAATTCCTCAAAGCTTAAAAGTAAAATTAATGCTGAGACGGAAATTATAAGCGTTTTCTTGATGTTCATAATATTTATTTCATTTGAAAGAACTGTAATTGATAAACTAAAATAGTTTTTTTATTTAGTTTTTTGAAGAAGTTTAGGAAGTTCACTATTAAACCATTTAGCATTAGTAATAATGGCAGCATGACCTCCTTCAATTTTTAAGAAAGGCTGTTTTAAGTTTTTTATTGGAAAAACTGTGTCTTTTTTCCCATGTATATGAATAATATTATTCAATGTATAATTTTGATTCCATCGAACAAGTTTGTCAATAGCCCAGCTTAAGTAATGTGGATCTCTTTCGGATAAATATTTTTGATAGAGTTCAAGTCGTTTTCGGATCCCTTCACCAAAAGCAAATAATGCTAAAGCATCTATACTATTTATCCATTGGGTTGGGAGTAATTTATGCCCATTTGTTTTTTTTGCCAATTTCATTGGAATTGGAAGTTCTTTATTGAATTTAATACTAGAAACAATAACTACTTTATCAACAACAATGAGTTTTGCCATTTCCTGGACCAAAAGGCCCCCAAAAGAAACTCCTAAAAGTATTGGATTGGGTTGTTTAACACGTTTACACATCCTTAGAGCATACGCAGATAAAGTCTCATTCTTATTTGGCGGAATCCAACTTAAATAATGTATAACAAAAGGTGCTGGAAAAATAATAAACTCAAATATTTTAGGACTTGCAGCCATCCCTGGCATACAGTAGACATGAATTAAGTTTTCTTTTGAAGCTGATGAAGGAGTAGATGTTAACAAATTTTTTGTATTTTTGGGTCCCTCTTAAAGAATTGTGGGCTAAAACTAAAACATTTCTTCAATAAATCCATTATGATTGAATTAAATCTAGTAAACAATGAGTTTTTAAGACAATTTGAAGTCAATTTCGATAATCAACTTGCCAGAATTGAATACTCAGAACAAGAAAGAAAGATTTTTCTAACTAAGATTTCCATTCCAAAGCTCATTCAAGATAAAGAATTCGAAGAAGCTTTTATAGTAAAAGTTCTTGAGTTTATTGAAAGTAAAAAGCTCTGCGTTGTTCCTACTTCTCCAAAAATTGCTGGTTTTGTTCGTCGTAATCGTCGATATAAAAAATTGCTCCCCGTAGGAATAAAACTTTAATCCAAGACCAAGAATCTTACGATTCCTTCTTCATCAATTTTATCTAATTTTACTTTTTTGACCGTATTTACCCAATCTGGATTCCAAGGAGCCCTTGCTTTGACATAATTTTCAGAAAAACCCGTGATATATCCTTTTTTATTTTCTCCTTCAAAAAGTACATGAACCGTTCTGCCTAATTGAGATTGATAGAATACTCTTCTTTTTTTAACTGACAACGTTCTTAACATTTTACTTCTTTTTGAGCGAACCTCATGAGATACCTCACCTTTGAGATTTATTGCTACAGTGTTAGGTCTTTCCGAATAAGTAAAAACATGTAAATAAGAAACAGGCAAGTCATTTAAAAAGTGATAAGTTTCTAAAAAATCTTCTTCAGTTTCTCCAGGATATCCAACAATTACATCCACACCAATGCAAGCATCAGGCATTTTATTTTTAATCCATTCTATACGCTCTCGATACAATTTTGATAGATATCGCCTCTTCATACTTTTAAGAATTTGATCACTTCCACTCTGTAATGGAATATGAAAGTGAGGGACAAATCGTTTACTTTGAGCTACAAAAGAAATCATTTCCATGCTCAACAAATTAGGCTCAATAGATGAAATTCGAATTCTGTTGATGGGGTTTACTTTGTCCAAAGCAGTAATTAATTCTAAAAAGGTATGCTTGTGTTTTTTATCACCATGCTCTCCTTTACCGTAATCTCCAATATTCACTCCAGTAAGTACGATTTCCTTTAAACCTGCTTTAGCAATATTATGAGCATTTTGAATTACATTTTCCAATTTATCACTCCGAGAAACCCCTCGAGCCCTTGGGATAGTACAGTAGGTACATTTATAATCACAACCATCTTGAACTTTTAAAAATGCTCGGGTTCTGTCATTTATAGAATAGCTACTTTCATAAAAATCAACTGACTCTATTTCACAAGAATAAACCTGACCTTCTAGTTTTTTGGTCAAATCTTGAATGTATTCATTTAGCTTGAATTTTTCAGAAGCACCTAAAACCAAATCTACTCCATCAAGAGCAGCAATTTTCTCAGGACTCAATTGAGCATAACAACCAATCGCAACTATAAAGCCTCTTGGATTTTGCTGAATCACTTTCTTTACTAAACCTTTGACTCTGTTATCAGCATTTTCTGTAACTGAGCAAGTGTTAATTACATAAACCTCAGCAAAAGAATCGAAAGAAACTCTTTTGAAATTTATCTTTTCAACACTACGCGCTATAGTAGCTGTTTCAGAAAAATTTAGTTTACATCCAAGAGTATGAAACGCAACGCGAATATTTTTAGTTTCGATTTTATCTGGAGCATTAATGGTTTTTTCCATAGCTGATTATAAATACGTAATTTTAATCAAATATTAACAAAAAAATTCATGTTTAAGGGGTTTCTGTCTCATTTTAGTTATTCGGTTATTGCAATCTTATTATTAAATACATGTAATAATTCAAATACTATTAATCCAAAAAACGTATTCCGCTATAACGAATATAGAAATGTCACTTCTTTGGACCCTGCTTTTGCTAGAAATCCTCAAAATATTTGGCCTATAAATCAGCTTTTCAATGGTCTTGTACAACTAGACAATAAGTTACAAATTCAGCCCGAAATAGCCTCTAGCTGGGAAATAAGTTCTGATGGTTTGACTTACACTTTTAATATACGAGATGATATTTACTTTCATTCTTCTCCCCTTTTTGGGGAAGCAAAGACAAGAGCTGTTTCGGCTTCTGATTTTGTGTACAGTTTCAATCGATTAACTGATCCTCAAATAGTCTCTCCTGGAAGTTGGGTGATGCAACAGGTAGACTTTTATGAAGCCATTGATCAAAATACTTTGAAGATACGACTCAAAAATCCCTTTCCAGGCTTTCTAGGTTTGCTCACCATGCGCTATTGTTCTGTTGTTCCAAATGAAGTTGTTGAATATTTTGGAAATCAATTTCGATCAAATCCGATTGGTACTGGCCCTTTCTACTTGAAGCGTTGGGAAGAAAATATCAAGTTGGTACTTCGGAAAAACACTTACTACTTTGAAAAAAATGAACTTGGCCATGAACTTCCTTATTTAGAATCTATTGCCATTCAATTCATTCCAGATATTCAAAGTGAGTTCATGTTGTTTCTTCAAGGAAAGTTGGATTTCATCAATTCACTTGACAACTCATATAAAGATGAGCTTTTGACCCCAACAGGTGAACTCCAAACAAATTACAAAAAGAAATTGGAACTGCTAAAAGGCCCATATCTCAATACAGAATATATTGGGATTTACTTGGATAATCCCAATCCAGCAATTCAATCACCAAAAATCAGAGAAGCACTTAATATAGGATTTGACAGAAAACTAATGATTGCTTATTTAAGGAATAATATTGGTTATCCAGCTAAAAAAGGATTTATACCAAAAGGGCTTTCCGGTAATACTCAAGAGGTATTTTCTTTTAATCCTAAAAAGGCTAGAATGTTAGTAGAAGAATTTATTGAAGAAACACAATCCAAACCTAAGATCATCCTAACAACTGATTCAAATTATCTTGATTTATGTGAATACTTTCAAGGAGAAATGCAAAAAATTGGAATTGATATTCTAGTTGAAGTAATGCCTACAGCCTCACTTAGGCAAGCAAAATCTTCTGGTAAGTTACAACTCTTTAGAGCTAGCTGGATTGCAGATTACCCAGATGCAGAAAATTATCTGTCTTTGTTTTACAGCAAAAACTTTTCACCAAACGGTCCTAACTACACCCACTTTAAAAATAAGACTTATGATTCTCTTTACAAACAAGCTATGATTACGCCTATAGAAAATCTTAGAATTCAGAAATACGAGCAGATGGATGAATTAATTATGAAAGAATTTCCAATTGTTCCGCTCTATTATGATGAGGTTGTTCGCTTTGTTCAAAAAGATGTAAAAGGAATGACAATCAATCCAATCAATTTATTGGTCTTAAAAAATGTTTACAAGGAATGAAAATATAAATGATAAAGTCCTTTGATAGTTTTTTATTCCTTTTTAAACTTTGAATATTTATTTTTAAACTTATCAATTCTACCAGCAGTATCAACCAGTTTCGATTTACCGGTGTAGAAAGGATGAGATGTTCTTGAAATTTCTAGTTTGATAAGTGGATATTCAACACCTTCATGTTCAATAGTTTCTTTAGAATTAACTGTTGATTTTGTAATAAACACATCATCGTTTGACATATCCTTAAATGCTACTAAACGATAATTATCTGGATGTATTTCTGTTTTCATAATATAAATTCGAGCACAAATTTAATTTTTATTTTTTAAAATAACACGAACCCATATATCTTTTTTTATATTCGCTAAAGAATCTAAATTTGAAAAATATGGATAATCAGGCTCCTTCGATTAAATCAACTATAATTACTTTTGGCGTTATTCTAGGTTCAATTTCTGTTATATTTCAACTAATGCTTTTTTTTCTTGATATGCATTACAAAAACGATTCTACTGCAGGAATAGTTTCTCTTATTATAATGGTAGGAGTACTGCTTTATTCTTTTATATCATTTAAAAATCAAAATCAAGGCTTTGTTTCTCTATCTGAATGTCTAAAAACGGGGTTAGGAGTTTCTTTAGTGTCTGCTTTAATAGGGATTATTTATACTCAAATACTTGTTAACTTTTTAGATCCTGATACAATGCAAAAATCACTTGATTTAACAATAGATACACTGCGTGCTGAAAATCCTGAAATACCTCAAGAGGCCCTAGACACAACTCGATCGATACAAGAAAAAATGTCAAGTCCATTAATTTTTTCAGCTGTCCAAATAATTTTTGCATTATTTTTTGGATTCATTATCTCTTTAATTGGAGGTTTAATCGTTAAGAAATCTAGGCCCGAGTAAGCCAATTTTTGTAGTTTTGTGTAAAATGCAAAACAGCTTTGAACTTTCTATCATTATACCTCTTTTAAATGAAGAAGAGTCAATACGTCCCCTTTTCGAATCGATTTTGAAAGCATTACAGGGAAAAGTATCTTCTTTAGAAGTCATTTTCATTGATGACGGAAGTACTGATGGATCATGGGAAATAATCCAAACTCTTGCCAAGGAGCATAATGAAGTTAAAGCTATTAGTTTCACAAAAAATTATGGGAAATCACAAGCTTTAAATGCGGGTTTCAAAGCTGCTAAAAAGAAATATGTAGCTACATTGGATTGTGATTTGCAAGATTCTCCAGAAGAGCTCCCAAAAATGGTTCAGACCCTAAGAGATAACAATTTAGATTTAATCTCGGGCTGGAAGAAAAAGCGTTTTGATTCTCTGCTATTCAAAAACTTACCGTCAAAATTATTTAATTGGGCAGCAAGAAAGGTTTCAAGTATTAAATTACATGACTTTAATTGTGGCATTAAAGTATACCGAAAAAATGTTATAAAAAATATTGATGTTCATGGAGAAATGCATCGTTATATACCAGTTCTTGCCTCTCAAGTAGGTTTTTATAAAATAGGTGAACAAGTTGTTCAGCATAAAGCAAGACAGTATGGTAAGACAAAATTTGGAGCTGATCGTTTCTTTAAAGGTTTTTTAGATCTTATTACATTATGGTTTGTGAATAGTTTTGGCAAAAGACCCATGCATTTCTTTGGGCTTTGGGGTACCATTATGCTACTTTTTGGATTTGGATTTATCCTCTACCTTGGAATTGACAAGTTGTATTTAGACACGAATGCTAGGTTAATAACTCAACGCCCAGAATTCTACATTTCACTTACACTAATGATATTGGGGAGTCAATTTTTTATAGCTGGGTTTTTAGGAGAATTGGTGTTAAGAAATTCAAAACTAACAAATCGTTACAATATTAAAGAAACAGTATAAAAATGTGCATTAAAAGTCGTATGCTTGAATGGCAAATGCCTCCATTCGATAATGATACTCAAAACCGAGTAGTAGATCTTTATAAATTGCCTAAAGAAGCAGAAGATGCGTTCTATAAAGATTTGGAGTTTGGCACTGGTGGGATGAGAGGAATAATGGGTGTAGGAACAAACCGGATAAATAAGTATACGCTTGGAAAAAACACTCAAGGACTTTCTGATTATTTATTGAAGGAATTTACAGATGAAAAAGTGAGTGTTGTTATAGCTTTCGATTGTAGACACCAAAGTAAAGAGCTAGCTAAAATATGTGCTGACATCTTTACAGCAAATGGTATTAAATGTTATCTGTTCAGCGATTTAAGACCTACACCGGAACTTTCTTTTGCTGTGAGGTATTTAAATGCTCATTGTGGTATTGTATTAACAGCCTCTCATAATCCGCCAGAATACAATGGATACAAGGTTTATGGAAAAGATGGTGGACAGATAGTTCCGCCCCATGATAAAGCAATCAGTCGGAAAATACAAGACACTTCTTTTGAGTCAATCAAATTTGAAGGTAATCCAGACTTACTAAAATTCATAGATGAAGAAATTGACTCAGCATATCAAAAGGATGTTTTAAATACAGCCTTATTTGACTACAGAAAAAATAAACTACTTAAAATTGTTTTTACCCCAATTCACGGAACCTCCATTACTGCTCTACCTCAAGTTTTAGATCAGGCAGGATATAACAAAGTTTCAATTGTTCAGGAACAAATTCAACCCAATGGTAACTTTCCAACAGTTGTCTCCCCAAATCCTGAAGAACAAGAGGCCTTAGAAAAAGCCGTTGCGTTGGCTTCAGAAAAAAAAGCAGATATCGTTATTGGTACTGACCCGGATGCTGATCGCTTCGGCCTTGTGGTTAAAGACTCAAATTCAGATTGGTATTATTTGAATGGAAATCAAATTATGGTAGTTCTGACTGAATTTTTGCTTCAAAAAAAAGCAGTACAAAAGAAGTTGCATAAAAACTGCTTTGTAGCCTCTACGATTGTTTCTACACCATTAATTCAAAAAATTGCTGAATACCATGGTGTCCAGTATAAAAATACACTTACTGGATTTAAATGGATAGCTAAACTTATAGAAGACTTTTCTGACCTTCAATTTATTGGAGGGGGTGAAGAAAGTTTTGGTTATTTAGTTGGAGATTCAGTTCGTGATAAAGACGCAATTTCTGCCAGTTTACTTGCCTGTGAAGTCGCAAATGAAGCAATAAAAAATGGAAGTAGTTTTTTTGAGCTCTTAATTGATTGCTACAAAAAATATGGAATCTATAAAGAACATTTGGTTTCAATAACAAAAAAAGGAAAGTCTGGAGTGGAATATATCGAAAATCAAATGAAAAGGTTTCGAGATAATCCTCCAAAAAGTATTAGTGGTTCAGCTGTTGATGTTTTAGAGGATTATCTCAATCTAACATCTTATAATTTTAAGCTAAAAGAAAAACGGAAACTTGCATTCAGCCCATCAAATGTTTTGATATTTAAGCTACAAGATGGATCAAAAATTGCCCTTCGTCCAAGCGGAACAGAACCTAAAATAAAATATTACTTTAGTGTAAATAGAGAATTTAATTTAAAACTTAGCTGGAAAGAACAAGAAAATATTCTTGAAAAACGTTTAAACGATATGATCTCAGCAATTTTGCCCTAATGAAATCTTCATTTCTAAATATTTTAAAATTTGGCTGGAAATACAAAAGTTATGCTTTATTAAATATTACGTTTAATGCCTTTTATGCCCTTTTCAGTGCATTATCGTTCGTCTCCTTAATACCAATGCTCAACGTTCTTTTTGAAACCACTGAAAACAGAATAGAGCCTGCCAAATACAATGGAATTTTTAGTGTTCATCATTACTTAAAAGACAGTCTAAGTTTTTATATTTCAAAACGTGTGGATGATGATCCAGAAGGCACTTTAATGCTTGTCATTGGATTGGTAGTGAGTATGTTTTTATTAAAAAATATTAGCAATTATCTTGCTTTATATTTTATTACTTACTTGCGCAATGGGATTATTAACGACCTTCGAAATAAGATCTATCTTAAAATCATTTCGCTTCCCATCTCATATTTTAGTAAAACAAAGAAGGGTGATTTAATGGCTAAAATCACATCTGATGTAACTGAATTACAAATTTCATTTTTATCAATTTTAGAACTAATCGTTAGGGAACCCCTTACTATACTATTCTCATTGGTTGCAATGCTTTTTTTTAGTGCAAAGCTTACCTTATTTGTTCTATTTTTCATTCCCATTTCAGGATTGATAATTTCCAGAATAGGGAAAAATTTAAAAAGTAAATCTGACAAGGTTCAGCAAAAACAGGGGGACTTTTTATCCTTGATTGATGAAACAATAAAAGGTCAAAAAATCATCAAGACCTTCTTGGCAGGAGATCATTTTAAAAAAAAATTTAAAGCTGCTACCAATCGCTTTTATTTTTTTTCAAATCAACTTCTACACCGTACCAGTCTTGCAGGTCCTACAAGTGAATTTTTAGGTATAGTAGCAATAGGAGTTTTACTTTGGTTTGGGGGAAAAATGGTTCTAGTAGAGGGAAGTATTTCTGGGACTTCTTTCATAGTTTATATGGGGCTGGCTTACAATATTCTTACCCCAGCAAAAGCTATCAGTAAAGCAAGTTATAGCATTGAAAAAGGAAATGCTGCAGCTGAGAGAATTCTTGATATTTTAAATACAAAAGATCAACTGAAAGATAAACCAAATGCATATATATTGGACTACTTTAAGAGGTCTATCATATTTGATAAAGTTGCTTTTCATTATGAAAATAAACCGGTTTTAAAAGACGTATCTTTTAAAATCTCAAAAGGACAAATGGTCGCACTTGTAGGACCCTCTGGAAGTGGAAAAACTACTTTAACTTCTTTATTAAATAGATTTTATGATATTGATCAGGGAAGCATAAAAATTGATGGTGTTCCAATCAATAGAATTAAAAAAGAAAGTCTTTATCAAAAAATAGGCATGGTTACCCAAGAGTCTATCCTGTTTAATGACACTGTTTACAACAATCTAAAACTTGGAAATTCAAAAGCATCTTTTAAAGCAATTAAGTCTGCAGCAATAGCTGCAAATGCAGATGAATTCATTCAAAAAATGGCAAAAGGATATGATACTGTAATTGGGGATTCGGGGAATCAACTCTCTGGTGGTCAAAAACAAAGATTGACTATAGCAAGAGCTTTACTTAAGGATCCTGAACTTCTTATTCTTGATGAGGCAACATCAGCGCTGGATACTGAAGCAGAAAAAGAAGTTCAAAATGCGCTTGAAGAGCTAATGAAGAACAGAACTTCATTAGTAATTGCTCACCGGCTTTCAACTATTCAAAAAGCTGATTTGATTTTAGTTTTAAAACAAGGAAAAATAGTTGCTTCTGGAACTCATAAAAAATTATTGGAATCGAGTGAGGAATATAATAACTGGGTTCAAATTCAAAAGATGGATTAAACTTTTATTCATATCTTTTGTCATATAATTAATAAAAATAAAGTTTTGTCGAAACAACAGTCCATTTTTGTTAATGCATTGAAGAATTCTGAAACTAAAGAAAAAGCTTTTAAGAGGTTAGTTTCTGAATACAAGGAACGTTTATATTGGCATATTCGAAAATTAGTTCTTGATCATGACGATGCGCATGATGTCATTCAAAATACATTTATCAAAATTCATTTGAATATTGATAATTTCAGAGAAACTAGTTCATTGTATACCTGGATGTATCGAATTGCTACTAATGAATCTTTAAATTTTATTAATAGCAAAGCCAAAAAAATGGGTATTCAAAATCAGGAATGGATTGAAGCAAAAACAGATGGCTTGAAGGCCGACTCCTATTTTGATGGTAATGATGCTGCTCATAATTTACAAAAAATGATAGCCCGTTTACCTGAGAAACAGCGTATTGTATTTAATATGCGTTATTTTGATAATATGTCCTATAAAGATATATCCGAAGTATTGGACACCAGTGTGGGAGCTTTAAAAGCTTCCTATCACCATGCAGTAAAAAAAATTAAAATTATATTAAATGATTAATTTAAGACAAAAAAATCCATTTAAAATTCCCGAGAGGTATTTCGATGAATTAGAAGGTCAAATTTGTAATTCAGAAGATTTAATATCTAAACTCAACCCTTTTAGTTCACCTGAAGAGTATTTTGAGAATTTAGAGTCCTCTTTGCTAAAGACTATAAAAATTAGCAATTCATCAAATAAAAAAACTTCAAAAAATTTAATTCTTCAATTTACCTCATTAGCTGCTGCTATTTTATTAATTGCTTCTATTTTTCAAATTAGCACAGCAGATAAAATTAAGAAAGACCAAGCTCTGAATGACTTTATTGAAAACTATTATTTGGAAGATTTTAACAGCTATGAAATGTTAACAATGATGGAAGAAAACGTAAAATTTAATATAAATCAGGTTGCTAAGCCATAATTCAATGAAAAGATTTTTTGTTTTTCCTGTGATTCTAATTTCGTTGTTTTTGAGTAATCAATCAATGGCTCAACGAAGGATTAATGGCTTCGAAGAAATTAAAAAGATGAAAATGAGTTTTATTCTCGAGAATAATGATTTATCTGATAAAGAAAAAAAATCTTTTGAACCCCTTTTTCAAAATTCAGAAAAACAATATCACGATGAAGTATGGAGAGTTAAAAAGCAATTAAGAAAAGAGCTACTTCAGCCTTTTGATACAATTTCATCTGAGAATGCTTTTAAATACATCAATGATTACAACAGTTTAGAACAACTTGGCATGTCCATTAAACACGAGCGAAATCGAAAGTTTTTAGAGGTTATTCGTCCTGAAATTGTTCTTAAGATTCTTGTCCGAGAAATGGAATTTGATAAATTGATGTTTAAACGGATTCGAAATACTAATAAACAGAAAGAAAAGGATCGCAAATAAAAAGAACCCTTTACTCTAGTGAAAATACATAGGAATATTGCAATAGGAATTGTTGAAGGACTTCAGCAAATTTTAGAAAAAAATGAGGCTCTTCGCCCTTGTCTGAATAAACTTTTAAAGCAAAATAGAAAATGGGGATCCAGAGATCGAAGGCAACTAGGCGAAGCCGTTTTAGATTGTGTTCGTTGGAAACGAACGTACGAATATCTGGGGACCCTAAGTTTAGAATCTGAGAATTATTATTGGGAACTTCTAGGCGTTTGGCTTTTGACTAAAGGAAGAACTTTACCTGGATGGGATGAGTTATCAAAACTGAAAGATTTGAAAATTTCTTTACCCATAAATCCAAAAACAACAGCAAGAAAAATAATAGAGTCAATACCTGATTGGCTTGATGATTTAGGATTAAAGAGTTTTAATGAAACTATTTGGATAAAAGAGATTCAATCACTCAACAAAACAGCTTCTCTAGTCTTAAGATGCAATACTTTGAAACAAGATCCCCTAAAGCTTCAAAAACAATTAAAAAAAGATTTTAATATTGAAGCTAATCAACACAATGAGATTCCGGAGGCCTTAATTATTGATAAGCATCAAAATTTAAATCAAAATCCTCTTTTTTTAAAAGGTTTTTTTGAAATTCAAGATGCTAATTCTCAGAGAGTAGCCCGTTGGATAGATCCAAAACCAGGGAATCTAATTCTAGATTCATGTGCGGGTGGTGGTGGTAAAAGCCTCCATTTAGCTGCATTGATGAAAAATAAAGGTAAAATATTTGCTCTAGATCCAGATCCAAATAAATTAGAGCAACTCCTTAAAAGAGCATTAAGAAATGGGGTCTCTAATATCCAGATATTAACAACTGGCAATAAAGAATTCTATCTACGACATAAAGGAGAAATAGATGCAGTACTAATTGATGCACCGTGCAGTGGCCTTGGTGTAATCAGGAGAAATCCTGCAATTAAATGGCACATGAATCCAAAGAAAATTATTGAACTTGAAGAATTGCAAAAAGATATTTTAAATAAAAACGCTCCCCTAGTAAAAAAAGGAGGTGTCATGGTTTATGCCACTTGCTCAATCTTTCCAAATGAAAATAAATTACAAATAGCTGATTTTATAAATTCTAAAGAGGGTGAAGCATTTGAATTAATAAAAGATCAAACCTTTTTAGCAAATGAAAGTGGCTTTGATGGCTTTTATATTGCGAAATTGAAAAAAACTTGATTTTATAATTTATAAAATTTCCTTCAAAATAAACAATGGATTCTGCTATTACTTGAGCAATATTAATAGTTTTAGTGTTTTTTGTTTAGACCCAGGAATCAAGTCCTAATAACTTTTCCCCTAGTGGACTAAGTTTTGCTTTATTATATTTGGTTTGTTCCCAGTTTCTTGGATCACCTGGAAAAGCATGTCCTTCAGGAGAAACTCTGTTTTTCCAAGAATTGATTCTCCATTCTTTTAGGGAAAGGTTTTTTTCATCTGCAGGCATCATTGATATATATTGGGCAATTCTAACTTTATCTATGGAATTGTTTGGACGAATCCCATGGGGCTCAAGACTATTAAATATTAATAAATCACCAGCTTCTAAAGGAACTTTTATTATATATTTCTTCAAGTCTTTTGTGTTAGGCTGGAATCTATCACGTTCTTTGGGCTGAGATAATTTCCATGAGTCATAATTTTGAAAAAGCCATGGAATACATTGAAATCCTCCCATTTCAGGATCTATTTGATCTGATAAAGCCAATACACCTTGAACATTTTGAGGCTTAGTCTCCGGGTCATAATCCCAGTGAATAAATCCTTTATGTTCAAATCCAGGTTGAATTGGGAAGTTAAGATTAGCACGGTCAATTGTACTCCATAGCTTTTCTGTTCCCCAAATATCAACAAATGCATTGTAGACACGTTCTGTTTGTCTATTTTCCCATAAATATTGATGATTATAAACCTCTACCATTCCTGTTCCTTGAAGCTCCTTCATTTGCATTTTAGCGCGAGGTGATGTATACCATTCTTTAGGTTTATTTGGATCTTTTTCCTCAAACTCCCATAAAAAATCAGCTGTTTTTTTGGCTTGAGATCTTGAAATTGCGTTTTTAACAACTACATAACCATTATTAAGCCAAAAGTTCCAATCATCCAAACTCAATACTCTCAAACTTGATTCATCGGCCGATTCCCTCAATCGAAGATGGCTACTTTTTGATGTAGAGGGATTTCCAGGAATATCTTTGTGATTGTTATTTGGAATTTGAGTTTCCATGTAAAGTAATGATTGTTAACGTAATTTACGTATTTTTTATTATGAATTAGATTTGGTTTTAGTATTAATATGTGATAAGATTAAACAATAATTACATCAAATTTTCAATTTAAAAATAACTGTGAATAAAAAGAAGATAACTTCATATATTCAATAGTTAGAAGATTGAACTATCTGAATGTAATGACTTATTTTTGTTTATAATTTCATTCGCATGATCC